>DASVWY010000286.1:0-6474 GCA_036392975.1 Solirubrobacterales bacterium
AGCGCAGCGACCGCGGCAGCGCTGCTGGTCCTCGCGCCGGCGTCGGGCGCCCAGGCAAGCGCCCCGGTGACGATCGAGCCGGCCGGCTTCGACCCGGCGGTCGTCGTGGTCGGCCCCGGCAGCGACGTGAAGTGGACCAACCGCGACCTGCGCCCGCGGGCACTGCGCGGCGACTTCGAGTCCCCTGCGATCGCTCCCGGAAAGGCCTTCGAGCTCCGCTTCCGGCGCCCCGGCGTCTACGAGTACAGCGACCGCGACAACCCGCTCCTGACCGGGACCGTGATCGTCGCCGCTGGCTTTGCGCGCGGCAGACCCCATTACCCGAGCCCGGCCGGGCCCCGGATCGTCAGCCACAGCTGGCGCGGCAGCCTCCGCATCGATCTGCGGGAGAGCTGGAAATACATGGACGGCAAGTTCCTCAGCTTCGACGGCCGCTGCAACGCCCAGGTCGGTCGCGGCAGCCGCGCCGTCGGCTTCCAGGCGACCTTCCCGAGCGTCGAGTACAACCGCATCGGCAAACTGGAGATCCTCGTCGGGAAGTCGAACCCCTACCGGATCCAGCGCTACCGCGAGACGATCGACTCCAAGAGCTCGCACCCGACCGGCGGCCGCTTCGTCGACTGCGGCGACGGCTCGCAGGACGCCCCGCCGGACGTCGAGCAGAAGTGCGATCACAATTTCGCCGGGACGCGGGTGCGGGCCGAACTGGCCTGGTCGCCGAAGATCGCAGAGGGCCGTTTTGGCTGGCCGCACACCTATGTCGGCCGCCCGCCCCGCGACGAAAACTGCGGCCACAGCTTCCTCGCCGGGCACCTCGTCGGCCTCGACGCCGATCTGCTGCCGTGGGACCCCGGCGCCGGATCGGAGCTTCTCTACGACCACGGCCGCACCAGCCCGCTGACCGCGGCAGAGGCGCGGAGGCTTCGCGAGGGCCGGCCGGTGACGATCGAGCGCAGCTTCGAACTGCAGTTCACCGCCGACTGCTGCCTCGAGTGGCACGAGCCGGACAAGCCCGGCACCTACGTCCGCGTCGGCGCCCGCCACGAAGCCCGCGGCCGCGTGACGATCCGCCTCGTGCCTCGCTGAGCGCCGCTGTCGACTTTGACCGTCCTGTGGCACGGTCAAAGTCCGCAGCGCGGGCCGAGGGTGCCCGTCCACTAGGTTTGGGCGCCGTGAGCGCCCCCGCCCTGCAGATCGACGACCTCGCCAAGCGCTACCCGACCGGGGTCGAGGCGCTGCGTGGCGTCTCGCTGCGGATCGAGGCGGGGGAGCTGTTCGGCCTGCTCGGCCCCAACGGGGCCGGCAAGTCGACGCTGATCCACTGCACGACCGGGCTGGCGCAGCCGACGGCGGGCGCGATCAGCGTCTTCGGCCACGACGCGATCGACCACTACGCGGCGGCGCGGCAGGCGGTGGGGCTGGCGCCGCAGGAGCCCAACCTCGACTGGTTCCTCACCGTCGAGGAGACGCTCGACTACCACGCCGGCTACTTCGGGATGCCGAAGCGCGAGCGCCGCGAGCGCAGCAGGGAGCTGTTGGAGACCTTCTCCCTGACCGAGAAGCGCGACGAACGGACCCGCACCCTCTCCGGTGGGATGAAACGCCGTTTGATCCTGGCACGGGCGATGATGCACCGGCCGCGCCTCTTGATCCTCGACGAGCCGACGGCGGGCGTCGACGTCGAGCTGCGGCTGGAGCTGTGGCACTACGTGCAGCGGATCAAGGGGGAGGGGACGACGATCCTTCTCACCACCCACTACATCGAGGAGGCCGAGCAGCTCTGCGACCGGATCGCCTTCATCAACGAAGGGCAGATCGTCGGCGAGGGCACGAGCGGCGAGCTCGCCGCCGAGTACGGCGTCGGCAACCTCGAGGACGCCTACCTGGCGCTGGTCGGCCGCAAGGAGCTGTCGCGGTCGCGGATCGAGATGGAGGCCGCCTCGTGAGCGGGGGGCCGCAGTCATGACCGCCGCCCAGATCCGCTTCGCGACGCTGTGGCGGCGCGAGGTCAACCGCTTCATGAAGATCAAAAAGCAGACGATCGGCGCACCGCTGCTGGAAACCTTCCTCTACATCTCGGTCTTCGGCGCCGCCCTCGGCTCGCGGATCGACCAGCTGCACGGGATCGACTACGTCGTCTTCGTAATCCCCGGCCTGATCATGATGGCCTGGTCGATCAACGCCTTCGCCAACAACTCCTCCTCGATCCTGCAGCAGAAGTTCCAGGGGGCGATCCAGGACCAGCTCTCCTCGCCCGCCTCGCCGCTGGAGCTGCTGCTCGCCTTCTCGCTCGGCGGCTTCATGCGCGGCCTCGTCGTCGCCATCCTCACTTTCGTCGCCGCCTCGCTGCTGGTCGACCTGCCGGTCGACCACGTCCTCGTCCTGATCCCCTCGCTGTTCCTGGTCGGCTTCTTCTTCTCCCAGCTCGGGGTGCTGATCGGCGTCCGCGCCGAGCAGTTCGACGACGTCGCCTTCGCCCAGACCTTCATCCTGCAGCCGCTGATCTTCCTCGGCGGCGTCTTCTACTCCGCCACCCTGCTGCCGGAGCCGTTCGAGACCCTGACCCACTTCAACCCGATCTTCTACATGATCAATCTAATCCGCTACGGCTTCGTCGGCTTCAGCGAAGTCAGCGTCGCCCTCTCGCTGCTGGCGCTGACTGCGGCCACCGCCGCCCTCTTCGCGGTCAACCTGCGCCTCTTCGCGCGCGGCTACCGGCTGCGCGCCTAGACCTCGCCCCCCTCAGTCCAGGAGGATTGTCATCGACGGCGCTCCGTCCTCGGGGAAGTGGACTTTGTCCTCCCGGCCAGCCTCCTTCTGTTCTTTCAGGAAGGCCTTGACGTTGGGCGTCAGGTCCTCCTCGCCCTCCCGGTAGGTGAGCCAGATCTCGTAGTCCTCGCCCTTGCGTGCCTCGGCGATCATCCGCAGCGTCTGCGGCTCGGGGTTGCCGTCTTCGCCGTTGCCGCTGATCACGTAGTGGTCGGCGGTGACCTTTTCGAGGAAGTCGTCGGGCTCTTTGACGTTGAGGTCGGAGCCGTGGTGGGGCATCTTCAGCACCTCGAAGTGGGCGCGCCCGTCTTTGTCGAGCAGCTTCTGATCGCGGAGGCCGTCGAGGATGTCTCCGGCGACGCCGTCGCCGGTGAGGAGGATGCGCTTCTTGTCGTACTCGGCGAGGACGAGCAGGCTCGACAGGTTGGGGATGGTCTCCTGCACAGCCGCCGGAACCAGGTCTTCCGGCTTCGCTTTCACTGTTTTGGCCCATTCTTTGCGCAGGTTCTCCACCCGCTCGGGGCTCGGTCCGATCGCGGTCAGCATCAACCCGCCCGGCAGTTTGCGTGTCGCGCCGGCCAAGATCAGGTCGCCGTCTTTGCGCTCGTTGTGCGGGATGTCCAGTTTGGCCGCCAGGTCGTTCGTTTTCACCCCTTCGCCAACCGAGGCGACCACGGCGGCTGCCTCCGGCACCGCGTCTGCTCTTTCGGCTTCGACGGCCTCGGCCGAGTCCGCGTCGTCGGCCAGCTCCTTGAAGCCGTTGTGCCAGAGGCGGCCGACCTTGTAGGGCGCGTCGGCTTTGTCCGCCAGCTCGATCGCCTGCAGCAGGTTCCACACGCCCCAGACGTGGTCCTGATCGATGTGGCTGACCATGACCAGCTCCAGCTCCAGCGGCTTCTTCTCGTCCCGCTCTTCGCGGAGCTCTTCCAGCCGCGGTTTGAGGAATCGTTTGTAGACGCCGGGCGGGCCGCCGTCGATCAGCGTCAGCGCCGGCGTCTCCCCCTTGCCGTAGTGCAGGAGCAGGCAGTCGCCTTTCCCCGCTTTGATCACCTCGAGCTTCAGTCCCATCGTGCGCCTCCTCCTCGTATTGGTCAGTTGTCCTGCGCCGCCCGCAGGGCGTCCACCAGCCCGGCCCCCTGGAAGTAGTGCTCGCGTTCGAGGTCGACGGCGGAGTCCATCAGCAGCTGCTTCACCCGCCGCGGCCTGCCGATCAGCTCGCGGTGGCGCGCGAGCAGCAGCGCGGCTGCGCCGCTGACGTGGGGGGCGGCCTGGCTGGTCCCGTCCTCGACGATCGCCCGCTTGCCCACCGCGGGGGCCTGGATCTTCTCGCCGGGGGCGACCAGGTCGGGCTTGCGGCGCCCGTCGGCGGTCGGTCCGCGGCTGGAGAAGTGGGAGACGCCGTAGGCGTGGGGGTCGGTCGCGTGAGTGGAGCCGACCGTGATCACGTCCTCGGCGTTGCCCGGGTCGGTGATGCTGACGGTCCGGAAACCCTCGATCAGCTTCTTGTCGAGGACGTACTGCTCACGTCCCCTGTTGCCGGCCGCGGCGACCACCACGACCCCGCCGGCCACCAGTCTGTTCGCCTCGCGGCAGACCGGAGTTTGGCCGCAGCCGAAGGCGGAGAGGTTGTAGGGCACCGAGAGCGAGAGGTTGGCTCCGGCGATCGCGATCTTGCGGCCGTATCCGTTGAGGAAGTCGATGAACTGGAGGGCGGCCGAGATGGTGAACTCGTCGCCGGGCTCGCCGACGGGGAAGACGCGAATGTCGTAGAGCCGCAGATCGGGGCAGATGCCGGTCAGCTCGTAGTCGGCGCCGCCGTCCTCGGCCCCGGGCCAGTCGGCGGCGAGGATGCCGGCGACGTGGGTGCCGTGGTCCGTTGCCGGCGGTTGGTATTTGCGCCCTCTCCTGTCCGGCGTCGCCGTGTGCGGCACCCGCAGCAGCGGCTCCAGCCGGACCCAATCGAGGGGATGCTCGTCGAGCAGGTGGTCGCCGATCGCTTCGAGCTCGGGCCCGTACTGCTTGACGATCTCAGCGACCGCCGGGTCGGACTGCCCCGATTCCTGCGCTTCCACGACGCGGTGCGCGAGCCTCAGCCGCGTCATGTCGTAGGTCGCCACGACCCGGGTGCGGTCGCGTTTGCCTTCGAATGCCTCCCTGTAGTGCTTTTCGGGATCCTCCTTCGTACGCAGGCGGAAGGCGGGGTGGGTGGCGTCGATCCCGGTATCCACGATCGCCCAGGAGACGTTGGAGCAATCGACGTCGAAGAGTCGCGTCACGGCGTCGGCCTTGACGGTCTTGCGAGAGCGCGCCACCGCCGGTTCGGCGGGCCGGTTCACGGTGACGCGCTCCAGCAGGGCCTCGGGAGTGGGTTTGAGGTCTTTCTTCGGCTGCAGCAGCTTGCGGCCGGCGCCAAACAGGTCCGCCGTCGACTCGCCCTCCGCCGCTCGGGCGCCGCCGGACTCGCGAGCGCGCAGGGTTTGGACGGCGCCGAGGACCGTCGCCAGCCAGGCGATCTCGTTCGCCGGTTCGCCCGGTCGGCTGGGTTTGCCGCTTCGATTGCTGTCGGCGACGGGTGGAAGCGCGGCCTGCTTGCGTTCCACCGCCTTCCAGAGACGCAGCCACCACTCCGAGAGCGGCAGCAGCGCCCGCACCAGTTGGTCCAGGCCCACCGTCGCCACCACGTAGAAGCCGCTGTAGGCGACCCCGCCGCCGGGGCCGAGCCGTTTGCGGACTGTCCGGGCCAGCTTGGCGGGATCGACCCCGTCGGCCGGCGTCAGGAGCACCTCCACGCGCTCGGTTTCGGCGAGGGCGAGCCAAACGTCTGGCATCGCCGGTGAGTCCTGGGTGAAGCGGTTCGCCTCGCGGCGCTCCTCGATCAGCCGGCGCAGTTTTTCCTTGTCGAGTCCCATGACCTGGGCACGGCGCGGAGCCGCCTCCCAGCGGCGCGATCAAAACACAGATCCACACTACAGGCAAATTATTTTTGTAAACGCGTCGTTATTTCAGCCGCCGACGCTGGCTCCGAGCCAGTCGAGGTAGCCCTGGCTGCCGGCGACGATCGGCGTCGCCACGATCTCCGGCTCCTCGTAGGAGTGGAGTTCGCGGATCGCCGCCTCCAGCTCCGGGTAGCGGCCCGCCTCGGTCTTCGCCAGGCAGAGCCACTCGCGCGCGGTCTCCACTTCGCCCTGCCAGCGGTAACGGCTGGCGACCGGGCCGATCGTCTGCACGCAGGCGGCGAGGCGGCGCTCCACCAGTGCCACCGCGATCCGCTCGGCCTCCTCCTCGGAGCCGGCGCTCGTCAGCACCTGCAGGTACTCGGCCATCGGCTCAGGATACGCGCGGCCGACGGGCCGAAAAGTAGAGCCGGGCTCTGCTTTTCGGCCCGTCGGCGGAAGAGCTCAGCGCGGGTCGGCTACGAGGATCTCGCCGTCGGCCTCGGGGGCGACCAGGATCGCGCCCTCGCCGCTGGCGTAGGCCTCCTCGCCGTGCTGGCCGACATCCATGCCGATGGCCTCCTCGGCCTCAGTCACTCGGAGCGGCGTGGCCAGGCCGAGCAGCTTCAGCAGCGCGAACGTCATCCCGAACGCGTACAGCGGGGTCGCCAGCGCGGCGAGCGTCTGCCACAGCAGCTGGTCCGCATTGCCGTACAGGAACCCGTCCGACACGCCGTTCCACGACTCCTGGGCGAAGAAGCCGATGAACAGG
>DASVWY010000287.1:0-3214 GCA_036392975.1 Solirubrobacterales bacterium
GCTTGCCGCGGTGGAGGGCTTCCTCGCCAGGCCGGCGGTGCCGGGGTAGCGCTCAGACCCGTTCCAGCTCGTCGAAGCGCAGCGCGGCGCGGGTCGGGACGACCAGCTCGCCATTGCGGTGCAGGAGCCCCGCCGTCGCCAGATCGCGGACGGCGCGCTCGACCGCGTCGCGCTGGGCGAAGTCGTCCGGTTGCTCGCAGACCGCGCGCAGCACTTCTTCGAACGAAACCGGCGCCGGATGCAGGGCCAGCAGCCAGCGCAACACCGCGGCCTCTGTCCGGGTGTCCTCGCTGGCCGTCGTGCGGATGTCGTCGCGTTCGTCCATCGCCTCCTACATAAGTCCTGAGGGAACAAGACTCTCCCCCCTCTCGGCTGCGGAGAAATGTACTGTCTGCAATCTCAGGCGTCCTCGCGGATGCCGCCCATCTCGCTGAAGACGGCGGTCGGGCCGCCGTCTTCGCGCTGCTCGTCGGCGATCACGTGCGAGACGGCGTTGATCAGCGCCAGGTGGGTGAAGGCCTGGGGGAAGTTGCCGAGATGGCTGCCGCTGCGGGCGTCCAGCTCCTCGGCGTAGAGGTCGAGCCAGCCGGAGGACTCGAGCAGCCGTTCGCAGAGGACGCGTGCGCGTTGCGCCTCGCCGATCTCCGAGAGGGCGGAGACGAGCCAGAAGGAGCAGATCAGGAAGGTTCCCTCCTCGCCCCGCAGCCCGTCGTCGGTCTCCTCGACCTTGTAGCGGAGGACGAGCCCGTCGCGGGTCAGCTCGGCGGCTACCGCCTTCACCGTGTCGCGCACCCGCTGGTCGTCGGGGCGAAGGAAGCGGAGCAGCGGGATCAACAGCGTCGAGGCGTCGAGCGCGTCGGTCTCGTAGTGCTGGCGGAAGACGCCGTCGCGGACGCCGCGCTCGAGAATCTCCTCTCGCATCCGCTCGGCCGTCGCCCGCCACTCGCCGGCGACGTCGTCGAAGCCGATGCCGCGGGCGAGGCGGGCGCCGCGGTCGACCGCGACCCAGATCATCAGCTTCGAGGAGACGTAGTGCCGGGGCTCGCCGCGCGCCTCCCAGATCCCCTGGTCGGGGTGGGGCCAGGCGGCGATCGCGGCCTCGACCTGTTCGCGGATCAGCCGGCGGTCGGCCGGCGTGCCGGTGCCGCGCAGCGCTTTCTCGTGCAGGTAGATCGAGTCCAGCAGCGCCCCCCAGACGTCGTTCTGGCGCTGGTCGAAGGCGCCGTTGCCGATGCGCACGGGGCGGGCGCCGCCGTAGCCGTCGAGGTGGTCGAGGGTACGCTCGGTCAGGTCCTTCTCGCCGCCGATCCCGTACATGATCTGCAGCTGCGGGTCCTTGCGGCAGACGTTGACGATGAAGCGCATGAAGTCGCGCGCCTCCTGGTCGAAGCCGAGCGTGTGCAGGGCCCAGAGGCTGAAGGTCGAGTCGCGGATCCAGCTGTAGCGGTAGTCCCAGTTGCGTTCGCCGCCCGGCGTCTCCGGCAGCGAGGTGGTCGGCGCGGCGACGATCGCCCCGGTGGGGGCGTAGGTGAGCCCCTTGAGGACGAGGGCCGAGCGCTGCAGGTGGATGCGCCAGGGGTGGTCGGGGAAGTTGCCGTCGCGCAGCCAGCGGCGCCAGAACTCTTCGGTCGAGTCGAGTCGCTCCAGCGCCTCGGGGGCGCTGCGCGGCCCGCCGAGGTCGCCCTCGCCCCAGGCGATCGCGCAGAAGCCGGTCTCGTCCTCGCGCAGCCTCATCGTGCCGCGGGCGGCGCCGTCGGCTATCGCCAGGTCCATGTCGGTGCTCAGCCTCAGCTCGACGCCGTCGCCGCGGGCGACCGCTTCGCCCAGCTCGCCGCCGCTCCAGCTCGCCGCCTCGGCCCCGTAGGCGAAGCGCGGCAGGCACTCCATCTCCATCTCGACCTCGCCGTCGACGCAGGTCATCAGCCGCAGCAGCGAGTGGTCGGACTCGTGTTCGGTCTGGGGCCGGCCGTCGCCGCCCTCCTCGGCCCACTCGCCGATCGTCAGCAGGTCGTGGACGACGACCCAGCCGCTGTCGGTGACCCAGGTCGTCTCGATCACCAGCGTGCCGGGCTCGTAGCGGCGGGCGATCGGCACGACGACCCCGCGCGGCGCCAGCTTGAAGTGGCCGCCGTCGCGATCGAGCAGTGCCGTAAAGGCGCTGGCGGAGTCGAAGCGGGGGAGGCAGAGCCACTCGACGGCGCCTTCGAAGGAGACGAGGGCGCTGGTGTGGCAGTCGGAGAGGAAGCCGTAGCTGCCGATCGGCGGGAAGCGGTGGTCGGCGGCGCTCACGGGAGGTGCCAAGCTACCAGCGTGACCTTTCCGTTCGCCCACGTCGCCGGCTCCTTCGTGCCGCTGGAGGTGCTGCCGCTGACCGCGGCCGGGGTCCTCTACTGGCACCGGGCGACGGTCCTCTCCTGGGACGGACGGCCGCTGCCGGCCTGGCGCCAGATCTGCTTCGGAGCGGGGCTGGCGACGATCGCCGCCGCCCTCTTCAGCCCGGTCGGCCACATCTCCGAGGAGCTGGTGATCGCCCACATGGGCGAGCACCTGCTGATCGGCGACATCGCCTCGCTGCTGCTGGTGCTGGGCCTGACCAGATCGCTGCTGCAGCCGGTCCTCGCGATTCGCGCCCTCAATCGCCTCCAGGTCCTCGCCCACCCGGCGTTGGCGCTGCCGTTGTGGGCCTTCAACCTCTTCCTCTGGCACCTGCCCGCGCTCTACCAGGACGCCTACGGAGCGGCGCCGATCCACGCCTTCGAGCACGCCACCTTCCTCTTCTTCGGCTGCCTGATGTGGATGCCGGTGTTCGGCCCGCTGCCGAAGCCGCAATGGTTCGGCGCCGCCTGGAAGGTCGGCTACGTGATCGCCGTTCGCTTCACCGGCGCCATCCTCGGCAACGTGCTGATGTGGTCGGGCACGGTGCTCTACCCGATCTACGAGCCGGGCGAGCGCTTCTGGGGGATCTCGCCGCTCGCCGACCAGAGCACGGCCGGGGTGATCATGATGGTCGAGGGGACCTTCCTCGTCCTCGGCGTCCTCGCCTGGGTCTTCTTCGAGGTGGCGCGCGAAGGCAGCGAGAAGCAGCGGCTGCTCGACCTGGCCCGCGAGCGCGGCGTCGATCTCGACGAGAGCCGCGCCCGTCGCGCCGTCGCCGCCGGCCACGAGGCGCTGCTCGAGGAGCGGATAACCGCCGGTGGCAATCGACGTGACCAGT
>DASVWY010000288.1:0-3021 GCA_036392975.1 Solirubrobacterales bacterium
GACGTGAGAAACGGCGGCCTACGGGACCACGACGCCGCTCGGCACCGGCTGCGGCTCCGCCGCTGCCTGCTCGGCCGGCTCGGCGAGCGGCTCGATCGCGGCGCCGTCGAGCGGCTCGGGGTCGAAGCGGTAGCCGACTCCGAAGTGGGTGTGGATGTAGCTCCAGCCGGGCGAGAGTTTCTCGAGCTTCTGGCGCAGCTTGCGGACGAAGACGTCGACCGAGCGATCGCCGTGGGCCATCGCGTAGCCCCAGACCCGCTGGTAGATGGCCTCGCGCTCGAGCACTTGGCCGCGCGCGTCGGCGAGCAGCTGCAGCAGCTCGAACTCGCGGCGCGTGAGATCGAGGCTTGTGCCGCCGACGAAGGCCTGGAAGCGATCGGAGCGGATCTCCAGCTCACCGGCGACGAGGGGGCCGGCTTCGGCCTGCGGACGGGCACGGCGGCGACGGCGCGAGACCGCTTCGATGCGGGCGACCGCCTCTTCCGGATGACACGGCTTGGCGATCCAGTCGTCGACGCCGAGCCGCAGTCCCCGCACCCGCTGGGCGACGGTCGAGCGCCCGGAGCAGACGATCACGCCAAGGTCCGGCAGCATCCCGCAGATCTGCTCCAGGTAGGCCCATGCCTCGTCGCCGAGGACGGCCGGGTCGATCAGCAGCGCGTTCAGCTTCATCGCCACCAGCTCATCGGGGGGAATCGCGCCGGCCAGCGTGCGCTGTTGCCAACCCGCGGCTTCGGTGCGCTTCGCCAGGACGGTGACGAAACCGCTGTCGTCGTCGATCACCGCGAGCCTGATGGTCTGCTGGGGGTTCACGTTCTGGAGCGCCACTGTCGTGGACGGGCCGATTCGGAAAGCTGCCCTGCCCGTCCGATGCGGCAATTGTATGTCGCCCTTCCGCCGGATCGGAGGTCGAATCTCCTGCGTTCACAAGATTTTTACAGATGATTACGCAATTTCCGAGCTGGCCGGGCCTGTTTTTCGGCTTATCCGGATGTTCACCGCAGGTTCATCGGATGTTCACGCCGGCAGGAGAGGACCGCGACAGGATGAAGCCTCACGAGACTCCTCTCTCGTCCGCAAACGGCCCGCCTGCCCCGGGCCGTTTGCTCTTTTCGGGCCGGAGGCCTCAGACTGGCGCCACCGCGCCGCTTGCCACCAGCGCCAGGACGAAGGCGCCCAGCGCAACCCGGTAGACGATGAAGATCGAGTAGGTGTGGCGCGCTATGTAGCGCAGCAGCCAGGAAACGGCGAACAGGGCTACGGCGAAGCTGACCAGGGTCGCAACCAGGGTCGGGCCCCAGCCGACCCCGCCGGCGACGTTGTCGAACTCGCTGATCGTCTGCAGGATCCCGGCGCCGGTAAGGGCCGGGATCGAGAGGAAGAACGAGAGCCGGGTGACCGCGACGCGGTCGATTTCGCGCAGCAGTCCGGCCGACATCGTCGCCCCGGATCGTGAGACGCCCGGGATAAGGGCCAGGCACTGGACGATGCCGATGATCAGCGTGTCGCGCCAGGTGACGTCGGACTCGTGACGCCGCTGCGTCGCGCGGCTGTCGGCGAACCACATGACGCCGCTCCAGACGATCAGCGCCCCGCCCACGAACCAGAGGCTCCTCAGCGTCGTCTCGATCTCCTCCTTGAAGGCGAGGCCGACGATCGCGATCGGGATCGATCCCAGGATCACCGCCCAGGCGAAGCGGTAGTCGCCGGCCTCGCGATAGGCCGGGCTTCGCAGCCCGCGTCCCCACGCGACCGCGATCCTGAGGATGTCGCGGCGCAGGAAGAGCAGGGTGGCGGCCACGGCACCCACCTGGATGATCGCGGTGAAGGCGGTGATGTCGGGGTCGTCGGTGGAGTGCCCGAGCAACCGCTCGAGAATCGTCAGATGGCCGGTGCTGGAGATCGGCAGGAACTCGGTGAATCCCTCGACCGCCCCGAGGAGGATGGCTTCCCACCAATCCATCTAGGCGAATGACCTCGGGTCGGCAGTCATGTGGCGGCGCATCCTACGGAGTGCGGTAGATTGCCCCGCGTGCCCCGTATGACCCGCCGCAGCCGCCTCGCCGCCGCTCTCGGCGCTGCCGTTTCGCTGCTGCTGGCCGCGGCCCCGGGCGCGCTCGCCGACAACGGCGCCGGCCTGGCCGGACCGGTCACCGACAAGACCGTCACCTTCTTCTGCTTCGGCGTGATTGCCTTCTTCGCGATCCTCGTCATCGGCCTCTCGCTGATCCAGGGCCGGCTCGAGAAGCGCAAGGAAATGCGTCGCCACGACCTCCAGCGATACGGCTGAGCCCACTCAGCGCTTCAGGTCGCCTTGGGCGGCCGCGGAGTCGTCGGCGCCCTTGATCCGCTCGTCGCTGGCGAGCCCGGCGAGCGCAAGCGAGCCGTCTGACTCGACCGTCGCGGTGGCGAGGACCGAATCCCCGAGCGCCAGTCCGGTGGTGGCGATCTCACCGGGGACGGCGAGGGCGATATCGCTGCCGTCCTCGTCGAGCCCGTCGGCCGAAAGGAGGAGCTGGCCCGCTTCGGGGCAGACGGCCGTGAGGACGCCGGCAAGATCGAGGTAGGTGGAAGGCTCGCCCGGTTCGACTTTCACCTGAAGCTGCCAGAGAGTGGCCGGCGGGGTGGCCTCGGCAGGCTGGGGCGACACTCGGGCGCAAGTCGGCTCGGGCCCGGGAACAGCAGCAGTTGGCGCTTCCGCATCTGAAGGCGGTTCCGCGGCGAGCGATTCCGGATCGGAGGCAGGTTTCTTCAGCTCCGCGCTCACCGTGACGTAGGAGCCGCGGACAGGGAGCTGCGGCGCGGCGCCGGTCGGGTCGGGCTCGACGTGGACGAGCAGTGAGGCGCCGCGGCCGGAGACGGTGTAGGCGGGCGCGGCGGGCGTCGGGTCGACGAAGGTGACGACACCTCGGAAGCTGACCCGGGTGGACGTGCCGCTTCGCTCGGGACGCTGCGCCTCGGCGAAGGTGCCGTTTGCGAGTCGGCTGGCGGCAACGGTCAGCCTGGCGCCGGGGGGCGGCA
>DASVWY010000289.1:0-6360 GCA_036392975.1 Solirubrobacterales bacterium
GAGACCTCCTCGAAGCGAACGCCGTCGTGCCAGGTCGTGCGCGGGATGTGGAGGTGTCCGTAGACGACGGCCGCCGCCCGGAAGCGACGGTGCCAGTCGGCGGTGCGGACGGTCCCGCACCACTGCGCGAACTCGGGGTGGCGCAGCACCCGGGTCGGCTCGGCGACCAGGGGGAAGTGGTTGATCAGGACCATCGGCAGCGCCGGGTCGCTTGCCGTCAGCCGCTTCTCGGCTTCCTCGACGCGGACGTGGCACCAGGCCTGGCGGCTCGGGTAGGGGTCGGGGTGCAGCAGGAACTCGTCGACGCAGACGACCCCGGCGTCGTAGGCGCGCTGCAGGGACTCCTCCCTCGTCGCCCCGACGTTGCGGCCGAAGCTGTAGTCGTAGAGCAGGAACAGGGGCGCCACCTGCGCCGGCCCGCCTTCGCCGTCCCAGATCGGGTAGGGGTCCTCCGGCGTGAGGACGTCGAGCTTGCGGCAGAGCTCGACCAGATGCTGGTAGCGGCGCTCCCCGCGCAGTTGCGGCGGGTCGTCCACGTGGGCCAGCAGCTCGTGGTTTCCGGGCACCCAGATAACCCGCTCGAAGCGTTCGCGAAAGACCCGCAGCGCCCACTCGACGTCGGCGGGGGCGTCGGCGACGTCGCCGCAGACGACCAGCCAGTCGGACTCCGACTGCGGCCGCAGCCGGTCGACGACGGCACGGTTCTCCGGGTGGTCAACGTGCAGATCGCTGACCGCGAATATCGCACTCCCTTTCAAGGCCGGGAGAGGATGATCACCGCTCGCCCTTTCGCAAAAGATCGAGCGCCCCGGCGAGGCGGGCGCGCGTCTGGCAGGGCTCGATCACCTCGTCGACGAAACCGCCCGCGGCGGCGACCCCCGCTCCCAGGTGCTCCCGCGCGTAGGCCTCCGACAGGGCCTGCCGCCGGGCCGCCGGATCGTCGGCGGAGGCCAGCTCGCGCCGGTGGATGATGCCCGTCGCCGCCTGCGCGCCCATCACGCCTATCTCCGCCCGCGGCCAGGCGAACACGAGGTCGGCGCCGAGGTCCTTGGAGTTCATCGCGATGAAGGCTCCGCCGTAGGCCTTGCGCAGGACCACGGTCAGGCGCGGGACGCTCGCCGCGGCGAAGGCCCGCACCAGCGAGGCGCCGTGGCGGATCACCGCCGCCCGCTCCTGCTGCACGCCCGGCATGAAGCCCGGTGTGTCGACCAGAACCACGAGGGGTATGCCGAACCCGTCGCAGGTGTCGACGAAGCGGGCCGCCTTCTGCGAGGACTCGGTGTCGAGGACGCCGCCGAGGTGGCGGGGCTGGTTGGCGATCACCCCGACCGGCCGCCCGTCGATCCGGGCCAGCGCGGTGACGACGTTGCGCGCCCAGCGAGGCGCCAGCTCCAGGAAGGAACCGCCGTCGAAGATGCCGTCGCAGACGGTGCGCACGTCGTAGACGCGGCGAGGGGAGATCGGCACGCCCTCGCCGGCGTCGCCTCGATCCGGCGCGGTGGCTGCACTCCAGGGCAACTCGCCGCCGGCGTGCTGGGGCAGGTAGCCGAGCAGGTCGCGGGCCAGGCACACGGCGGAGCCCTCGTCGGGCGCGACCAGGTCGCAGACTCCGTTGCGCTCGTGCACGCGCCGGCCGCCCAGTTCGCCGGCTTCGATGTCCTCGCCCATCACGTCGCGGACGACGACCGGGCCGGTGAGGAACATCGCCGCGTCCTCGGCCATCACGACGAAGTCGGTGAGTGCGGGCGAGTAGCTGCCGCCCCCGGCGGCGAGGCCGGCGATGACGGAGATCTGCGGCACCCGTCCGGACAGGCGCACGTTCTGGCGAAAGATCCGGGCGTAGCCGCAGAGTGCGGCCGTGCCTTCCTGCATGCGGGCGCCGCCGGACTCGATCAAGCTCACAACCGGCAGGTGGTGGCGGTCGGCGAGGGTCAGCAGCCGGCCGATCGTGTCCGCCTGGGCGACGCCGAGCGAGCCGCCAAGGAAGCTGGCGTCCTGGGCGTAGCAGGCAACCGAGCGGCCGCCGACCCGGCCGATACCGGCGACGACGCCGTCGCCGGGAAGAGCCGGCGCCCCCTCCCGGGCGGCGGTCACCGCCGAGCGGATCGTTTCCAGCGTTCCCGGATCGCAGAGCAGCTCCAGGCGCTCGCGCGGCGGCAGGGCCTTGCCGCTCGCGACCGCTTTCGGCGTCCCTGCGATTTCGGTCAAGCCCGTCACTGCCTCATCCCCCTGCTCCAGTTCTGCCGGCGCGATTTGCGCCGGCGGCGCCACTCGCGCTTCCCTCGATCCCTCCGCCCGTCAATCACCCACCCGGTCCGCTGGCGAGCGCAGCTCGTGCCCGCAATGCGGGCAGACCAGCGCGGCCTCCTCCGCTGCCGTGGCCCCAGCGTCGGAGGACGCTTTGGGATCCCCCTCGCGCAGGGCACGCAGCTCGATCCGCAGATCGGCGACCGAGAGCCGCTCCGCCAGCGCCCGCTGCAGCCAGTACCGCTGTTCCTCGGGCTCGAGCGGAGCGAGGAGCACGTGATGGCTCCACGTCAACTTGTCACTACGTAGTGACAGATCGAATCGCGACGCAACCCACGCCATGTTTCGCAGGCTGGCGACGTCGTAGCCGGTGACCCGCGCCGCCTCCGCGTATTTCTCCCCCCACTTCGAGGTGCCGTAGCGAATCCAGTCGCCGATCCACCACTGGCTGCAGCGACCGATGGCGCCGAGGCGGCGCCCCGTGGCCAGCCACTCCGTGTGCGCGAGCTCCCCCCGCGGCATCCAGGCCACCTTCGAGATCGCGCTCGGGGTGCTCTGGCGCCGCCGCTCGCGGGCGAGCCTCGACCTTTTCGTGGGCACCCCACCCGAAACCGCGGAGGGGACCCTCTGAATGGCATCTGACCCTGACATCGAACCTCGAGACTGGTTATGCGACGGACTGACGGACGATTGCCGCGCGCGGACCCCGCGCCCTCCCCTTGCAATCGACATCAATATGTATCAGCGAGTCTCCCGCCTGTGGTATGCCAATATGGCGCGCCCCCCACGCCGTCCTTGGCCATTTGTGACGGCCCCTGGGGGACGGGCTTCGACCACTTCAGATTCGTCCTTCGGGGTCGGCGGCCTCCAGGGCCTCCAGCTTCAACGCCACCTCCAGCTCCGCGTGGCACGAGTGGAGCAGGCGGCCGAGCGTCTCCTCGGCCTTGCGCAGGCGGCGCTGGACCGTGTGCCGGTCGACTTCCAGCGCCGCCGCCGCGGTCGCCGCGTTGAAGCCGGCGGCGAAGTAGGCGCGGAGGGTCTCCCGCAGAACCGTGCCGGAGCTGCCCTGCCGATCGAGCGGCGCCAAGTAGGTTTGAAACAGCGATTTGGCCAGGCCCTCGTCGCGCAGGACGGCGGCCAGCAGGAGCGCGTCGCTGCTGCGGGTCAGCCGCTGCGGCCTGCGCAGCATCACCTCGAACGCAGCCTGGGCCTCGCGGTGGGTGAGGCGCCAGCCGGCGAGGCCCTGGCGCGGCTCGCCGAGCGCTATCGACGCCCGCTGCGGCACCCCGATCGCCCGCAGGCGCTCGGCGTCGATCGACTGCGGCGGCCGGCGCCTTCCCAGCCAGGCCCAGACGATGCCCTCGCCGCGGGGCACGATCAAGGCCTGGCAACCGAGTCCCGCGGCCAGGGCCCGCGCCGCCAGCTCCGCGTCGGCGCCGGAGACGATCGCCCCGATGTGCCAGGCGTCGAGGTCGTAGTCCAGGCTCTCGGCTTCGACCGCGCCTTGACCGTCGAGCATCCGCTGGACCCTCTCGGCGAGGCGCTGCGCGGGCGAGCGTCGGATCCGCTCCAGCTCGGCCATGTATTCGCTGGCGACCGCGGCCATCAGGCGATCCACATCCGGCCCCAACGTGCGAATCACCTGCCGCACCGCCCTGCTCGGGAACCCGTCCGCCTCGTCCATGATGAACTCGCCGAGCATCCTGTCCCCCGCCGCGTAGCGACGCAGGACGGTGTCGAGGCGGACCCCATAGCGCGCTCCCCGGCGGGCCTGCGCGATCGCCGTCTCCGGGATCGGCTCCGACCACTCCTCGCCGCCTTCGATGCTCCTGAGCCCGTACTCCAGCACCGACGCCACGGCGGCGCGCAGGCCGGCGACGAGCTCGGCGTCGTCAGCTTCGCGCGGTTCCGCGAGAGCGCGGACGCGGGTGAAGAGCGCGTCTTCGATCTCGGGGGCTCGCGCCCGCAGCCGCGCCACCAGCTGCTCGCGGATCTCGTGCAGGGAGTCGGCCGAACCGAGGTTTGCGTACGTCACCGGCCACCGCACCGACGTTCCGGCTGCGAGGTGGCCGATCTCCGCTTCCGATCACCGCTGGAGCGTGCCAGCGGGCGATTCAACGCTGTGGCAGACCGCATCAGCCTCCTCTTAGCCGCTCTCCCCCGTCGTCCTTTCCCATACACACGCTAGTACCGAGAAATGCGCGAGTCAACCGGCGATCCGTTGGCCGGGCATGGAGCGGCGTCGTTTCGCGCTGTGAGCGCTGGGTAGCCCGAGGTCAACCGAGACGGAAGGACGGTGGGAGCGCAATGTCCGATTTGAACGAGCGCGACGCGAAGTTGATCCAGTATCTGAGCGAGGCCTACGGCAAGGAGCGCGAGTTGGAGACCTCGCTGCAAGCCCACATCGCGGTGACCACCAGGGCCCCCTACAAGAAACGCCTCCAGCAGCACCTGCGCGAGACGAAGGCCCACGCGAAAGGCTTGGAGCGGCGGATCAAGCGGCTCGGCGGCGGCGGGCAGAGAACCCAGACGACCTTCGGCAAGGTGAAAGCGGCGGCGAAGGGGCCGATGCACTTCGTCCGCGGCACCGGCGAGCAGGAGAAGATGCTGAAGAACGCCAAGACCGAGTACTTCAACGAGCACGAGGAGATCGCCACCTACCTGGCGATCGAGACGCTGGCCGAGAAAGTCGGCGACCGCGAGACGGCAAAACTTGCGAAAGGCATCCGGCGCGAGGAGGAACGGATGGCGAAATTCCTCGAGGGTCAGATCAAGTCGCTGACCGGCGCCGTCGTCAACGACGAGGTGCCGCGCGCCCAGCGGCGGCCCAGCTCGAACTCGGGCGGCGCCGTGAAAGCAAGATCGAACAACTCGGGGCGTAGGACCAAAACCAGACGAGGCGGCCCGGCTCGGGCGAAAGCGAAACGAGGCGGCTAGCCCGACGCCGGGCGGAGCGGCCAGAGGGCGACGTCCTGCCGCGCCGAGAAGTGCAGCAGGGGCTCGCCCGGCAGCTCGATCCCGTACGGGGCGGTCATCGTGTTCGCCTCGATCTCGCCCCATGCGGGTTGCAGCGGCCAGGGCGGGTGGTGGATCTCGGCGCGGAGGACCCGCTGGCGCTCGTCGAGGGTGTAGAGGCAGTAGCGCTCGGTCAGCCAGCGCTCGAGCGAATCGGGGCGGACCGGGAGCCGTCCGCCGTCCGGCCCATAGCGGGCCGCGAAGCGGGCCGGCTCGCCGTCGTCTGAGGTCCTGGTCGCGTCGAAGCGAATCCCCTCCCCGTTTTCCTCCATGGCGATGCGGGAGCGAAAGTAGGGCAGGCGGTAGGAGCGGCGGGCCGCCTGCACCGCCGCGCGGCTGGCGGCATCGAGGCTGAGGAAGTAGATGCCGGGCTTGCCACCGAGGCTGACGTAGGTGCGAGCGTTCAGCTCGGCAAAGGTCGAGAGGCCGGGCGCCGGGGTCGTGCCCCGCAGCCGCAGGCCGGCGATGCAGAACGGCGTCACCCCGATCCAGGCCGAGCCGTCGTAGGTGTCGAGCGGCAGATGGGGCGGGACCGCCCCCGCCAGCGCCTCAGGCGGGACCCGCCAGTGGGCGAAGAGCAGGTCGAGCCAGATCTGGCCCATGAACCAGGGCTCCCGCGGCAGCGGCCAGGCACGGTGCGCCGTCTCCCGCAGCACCTCTCGCTGGCGAAAGGAGTCGGAGACGAGCGGCGCCGGTCGCAGCAGCAGCTCGCCGGCGCCCTGGAGGGCGGTCCTCAGCATCTCGACGCTCACTTAGCCATGGTCGCCGATCTCCTATGCGCCTAGACGAAATCATCGATAGCTCGGCCCCGGACGCAGGCGCAGCGATTTCATTGCCTACATCAGGGGTAGGCAACCACCCAGTGGCAACCGACGAGCCGGAGATCAACCAGGCCCAGGGCGGCGGAGCGCTCGTGTTCGAGGTCGCCCCGGTGTCCGCGTTCGGCTTCGGCAAGGGCACCTACAGCCAGACCCGCTGGCGCTTCGGGGAGGGAAGCTGAGGTGCCCGACCAGGAGGAGCAGCTCGACGAAGGGCTGGCGATCGAGCGGCTCAATGCGGCCCTGGAGCATCAGTACCGCTCCGCGCTGCAGTACTCGA
>DASVWY010000290.1:0-7942 GCA_036392975.1 Solirubrobacterales bacterium
GGACGTCTACGCGCTCGGCTGCCTGCTCTTCAAGCTGCTGACCGGCGAGGTTCCCTTCCCGAAGGAGGGCGAGGCGGCCCGTCTCTACGCCCACCTCAACGACCCACCGCCGGCGCCCTCGCTGTACGTGCCGGAGGTGCCGATGGCGCTCGACGACGTCGTCATCAGGGCGATGTCGAAGCAGCCGGGGGACCGCTACCCGTCGGCCGGCGATCTGGGCCGGGCCGCGGTCGCCGCATTGAGCGGCGAGCGGCCGGCGCTGCCGGAGCGCACCGTCGCGACGGGCGCGGCGGCGACGAAGGAGTCCGTGTCGCCCGAGCCGCCGACCGTGGCGCAGCCGACGCAACCGCCAGAGCCGCCGACCCGGCGCATGGCGGGCGAGGATGCGGCGGGCCGCCGCCGGTGGGCGCTTGCTGCGATCGCGGGCGCCCTCGTGGCCGCCATCGCCGCCGTGGCGATCGCGTTCGGCGGGGGCGGCGGCTCCGACCCGCCGGCCAGCGCCGGCGAGACCCCGTCGGCGAGCCGGGGGAACGTGCAGCGGGACGAGCCCGCATCGGCCTCCAAGCCGAAGCCACTGGTGCGCTCGGAGCTGATCGCCAGGGCGGACTCGGTCTGCGAGGAGAGCCAGCGCCGCTACAGGGAAGTCCGCGATCTCGAAAGCGAGTACTCGGCGGACGTCCCCTATGCGGAAGCCCTGGTCCGCTTCGCCCGCGAGCGCATCGGCGGATTGAAGCGACTGCGGCCGCCGCCGCAGCTGGCCGAGCCCTACCGGGAATACGTTGAGGCGCAGGAAAGGGTCTACGCGACCGACAAGCAGGCCCTCGCGGCGGCGCGACGGGGCGATGCGGCCGGGATCGAAGAGGCGCGCAACCGGCGCGACTCCGAGGACCGGCTACGCGAAGGACTCGCACGTGAGATCGGGTTCAACGTCTGCAGTACGAGCAGGGGCTAGCCGGATCGCAACCCGGGCCGACATCGACACCTGGGTCGCCGCCTACGAGCGCGCCTGGCGATCAACACCAGCGGGCGGCGCGAGCTGATCCGAATCACCGAGGACGTGCAGGCAACGGTCGACGAGGCGGGGATCGCCGAGGGCATGGTGCTGGTCTCGGCGATGCACATCACCGCCGGTGTCTGGATCAACGACGACGAGCCGGGCCTGCACGAGGACACGCTCGAGTGGCTTGACAAAGTCGCGCCGCCGAGCTGGAAGCCGCCCGCGAACGGGGTTGCCGAGGAGCTGCTGCCCGAGGGTGGCGACTACCGGCATCACCGCGGCGGCGAGGACAACGGCGACGCCCACTTCAAGAACCTCCTCATGCATCACCAGGCGATCGTCCCGGTTACCGGCGGTCGCCTCGACCTCGGCCCCTGGCAGCAGGTCTTCTACTGCGAGTTCGACGGTCGCCGCCCGAAGCGACTCGTGATCAAGGCGATCGGCGAGTAGCGTCTTCGGCCAGGCGCCGCACCTCCGCCAGTCCCTCGCTCGGCTTGCCGCCGACGATGTCGCGGAAGGCGTTCTTGAAGCGCTCGGTGCGACGGTCGGGCGGGAAGCGCGCCGCTGCTCGCTTCAGCTTTGCCGGCTGGCGCTCCCGGTAGCGCCGGCGCGCCCAGGGCGAGCCCGGCTTGCCGAGGCGGGCGGCGCCGTAGACCGCCACCGGGAAGACGAAGAAGCCGATCGCGCCGTGGAACAGGCGCTGCTTGGCGAAGCAGATCGTGACCGCGGTGAAGACGACGAGCGCGGTCAGCACGCTGCCGATCGTCTGGTCGGCCGAGCCGGTCTCGAAGGTGAAGGGGCTGAAGCCGAGCAGGATCAACCCCATGGCCGCGGCGGCGATCACGGTGGCGTCGATCGAGACCCGCCCCTGCTCGGCCCAGTAGACGTCCTCGAGGTAGACCCAGAGGGCGAACTCGTCGATCGTCAGGCCCGCGCCGACGCCGAACGCGAAGGCGCAGATCTCGGCGTAGGGGCTGTCGCCGAGGACGCTGAAGCCGACGGCGCCGGCGATCGTCATCGTCACTATCCCGAAGACGAGATGGTGCAGGTGAACGCCGCTCTCGCTGACCACGCTGCCGGGCCACCACGGCACCCGCGGGCTGCGCATCAGCCGCGTGCTCATGCGGATGAAGGCGAAGGAGAGGAGAAACCCGGCCAGCACCAGGAAGAGCCCCTGCTTTTCTTCGGCCAGGATCTGGTCGTTCCAGAAGTCGGCGAATATCGAGGCAGTGCTCATCGGTCGCGCGGAGCCGAGTGTAGCCGCGGGCTGGCGCCGTCCTTCTCGACGATCAGGTCGAGGGTCAGCAGCACCGCGGCGACCGCGAAGATGGGGGTGAGGAGGATGTTGGAGGCGGTGTCCGTGAGCCAGGCGGCGATCACCGAGTCGCCGAAGGTGTCGTAGACGAGGTGGGTCGCGACCCCACCGACGGCGCTGCTGGCGAGCTCGATCTGCACCAGCGCCGCCAGCACGTACCAGAAGCGGCCGCGAACGAGGCGAATGCTGCGAGCAAGCGCGGCGCGGACGCCGCGGTGCTCGATCTCGACCACGGGCGCGGCGGGGCTGAAATAGACGAAGGCGAGGATCCCGGGAACGACGAGGGCGACGAAGCCGACCGCGACGACGAGGCCGAAGACCAGGTCGACGACGATCAGCGTTCGGTAGTCGACCATGCGGGCGACTTCGCGCAGCGACGGCGGCTTGCCACCGTGGGGGTGGGTGAGGGCGATGGCGACGGCCCCGGTGTAGAAGATCTCGCCAAGCAGCCCAGTCATCGTCAACAGCAGCAGCGCCAGGGCAGCGGCGAAGACCCTGATGCCGTTGTCGAGGTCGAAGGAGGTCGCCTCGACGTGGACCGGGATTGCGTGAACGAGGCCGAGCGGGACGAAGACGACGACCGCCAGCGGCAACAGCACCCGCGCCCAAGCCAGGTAGGTGCGCCCGATGCGCGCGTAGAGGCGGATCAACGGTGCCGAGGGGGACGGCGGCCGCGGGCCTCCAGCTTCGAGCGCGACGATTCGGACGCCGGGATGCGCTTCAGCCCGCGCAGGTCGGGGATCAGGAGTTCTTCCGCGCAGCGGCGGTGCCAGTGGTGGTGTTCGGTCCCTCCCAAGCGCAGCACGTACTGGACGACGGTGTGTTCGGTGCCGATCGGGATGTCGCCGTGGCAGCCCGGACAGCGGTAGAGCTTCTGGCCGAAGCTGCGGATCAGCCAGACCTCGTTGCCTTCTTCGTCGCTGCCGCGCAGGCTCCAGCGTTTGCTGGGCTGCCCGGCGCTCTCGCTCATCGCTTCGAGAGCCAGGCGAAGCCGGCGGCCATCGCCAAGTTGGAGACGCCGGCGAGTCGGAGGCCCAGCTTGGCGCCGGGGCGAGAGACCGCTGGCGAGCCGGCCCAGAGGGCGTCGGTTGCGATCTCGGTGCCGCGCAGCCAGGCCAGTGCCCACCAATCCTGGCGCTCGCCGCGGGTGGCGGCCAGCGCGTGCGCGGCGGCGAAGGTGAGCCAGATCGGTCCGCAGCGGCGGAAGAGGTGGGCGGCATCGGGGGAGGGCTCGTCGTGGCCCAGCACCCGCAGCGTCGCCTCCGGCGCGGCGATCGCCGCCGACCCGAGGATGAGATCGAAGGCGATCATGTTGCGATTGGTGAGCCGGAGTGCCCGCTCGAGGGTCATCTCACCTGCATCCAACCAGATCGGAGGGCAAACGGAAGGGAAAGCATCCAAACCGGCGAAATGGACCGCCGTGACCAAGACCGCAACCAAATCCCCTCAGCTCAAGAGCCTTTCCGAGTTCATCCAGGAGCGTTTCGACGAGTTCTCGCGCTCCCAGAAAGACGTCGCCCGCTACATCGTCGACCACCTCGACGAGGCAGCCTTCCTCACCGCCGAGGAGCTGGCCCGGAGAGCGAGCACCTCGTCATCGACGGTGGTGCGCTTCTCCCAGGCCCTCGGCTTCGAGGGCTATCCGGAGCTGCAGCAGGCGGCGATCGAGGAGTACCGCACCGCTGCGGTGGCCGGCAACGGCCCCGCCGGCGGCAGTGCCCTCTTCTCCTTCGACCACTCCGAGCTGGAGGGGTCGCTCAGCGCCGACCACGCGAACCTGGAGGAAACGGCGCGCAACCTGACCCGCGAGCAGGTCGACGGCGCCGTCGCGGCGCTGGCCGAAGCGCAGCGGGTGGTGATCGTCGGCGTCGACCAGATGGCTTTCTTCGCCAGCTACCTGCGCCACATCCTCAGCCTGCTCGACATCCGGGCCGAGATCGTCGCCAGCACCGGCGGCGAGTCGCTGCAAAGGCTGGGGCGCATCGACGAGGAGACGCTCGTCATCGTGCTCTCCTCCGGCCGCGCCCACCCGCTGCTGCTGCGGGCGATGAAGCTGGCGCTGCACCGTCGCGCCCGCACCCTGGCGATCTCCGACGCTTCCCTCTCGGAGGTCGGCGAGCACGCCGAGCAGACGCTCTACTACTCGTCGAACAGTCCTTCCTTCGCCCGCTCCAACACGGCGCTGATGGCGCTCGTGCAGGGGCTCGCACACGGTCTCTACGCACGTGACGAAGCAGCCCACAAAGACCGCATTCGGGCTTACAAACTGAAGTAGCAGGAAGCTTGCGGCCCGCGGGTCCTGCCGCGGCGGCCCTCCCCCATGTGCTCGGACGCCTTCGGCGCCCTCCGCCATGGGGGACCCCCGCCACCGCGTCACCCGCGGGAGGAATGCTGGCGCTGCTCGCAGTGGGTGGCACCAGAGCGGGTTACAGGACCCGCCGCGCCAGGAACGTAGTATTCGCTCACATGGCTGAGCGAGCTACCTGGAGGGTGAAGACCGGCCTGGCGGAGATGCTGAAAGGCGGGGTGATCATGGACGTGGTCACGCCCGAGCAGGCGCGGATCGCGGAGGAGGCGGGGGCCTGCGCCGTGATGGCGCTGGAGCGGGTCCCGGCCGACATCCGCCGCGACGGCGGCGTCGCCCGCATGTCCGATCCGGCGATGATCAAGGGGATCCAGGACGCGGTCACGATTCCGGTGATGGCGAAGGCCAGGATCGGCCACTTCGCCGAGGCGCAGGTGCTGCAGGCGCTGGAAGTCGACTACGTCGACGAGTCGGAGGTGCTGACCCCGGCCGACGAGCGCAACCACATCGACAAGCTCGCCTTCGAGGTTCCCTTCGTCTGCGGCGCCACCAACCTCGGCGAGGCGCTGCGGCGGATCGGCGAGGGGGCGGCGATGATCCGCTCCAAGGGGGAGGCCGGCACCGGCAACGTGGTCGAGGCGGTGCGGCACATGCGCGAGATCGTCGGCGGCATCAGGCGGCTGGCGCAGCTCGGCCCGGAGGAGCTGGCGGGAGCCGCCAAGGAGCACCAGGCGCCGCTGGAAGTGGTCCGCGCGGTCGCCGAGAAAGGGCGCCTGCCGGTGCCGATATTCTGCGCCGGCGGAATCGCGACGCCGGCCGACGCGGCGCTGATGATGCAGCTCGGCGCCGAGGGCAACTTCGTCGGCTCCGGCATCTTCAAGAGCGCCGACCCCGAGCGGCGGGCGAAGGCGATCGTCGAGGCCACCACGCACTTCAACGACCCCGAGCGGGTCGCGGCGGCGTCGATCGGCCTGGGCGAGGCGATGCCCGGGCTCGAGATCGCCGATTTGGCGGCAGCCGACGCGCTTCTGCAAGACCGCGGTGCCTGAGAGCCCGGTGGGCTCTGGGCTTGCGATCGGTGTCCTGGCGGTCCAGGGCGGGTTCGAGGCGCACGTCGAGAAGCTGCGCGGGCTGGGTGCCGAGGCAAAGGAGGTTCGGGTGCCCGCCGACCTGCGGAACCTCGACGGCCTGGTGATTCCGGGCGGTGAGAGCACGACGATCCTCAAGGGAATCGAGTCGGCGGGCCTGGCCGAGCCGATCGAGGCCCACCACCGAGGCGGCGGCACCGTCTTCGGCACCTGCGCCGGGCTGATCGTCTGCGACGACGCCCACCTCGGCCTGCTCGACGCCACCGCCCGGCGCAACGCCTTCGGCCGTCAGCTGCAGAGCTTCGAGACCGACCTCGCGGTCGAGGGCATCGGCGACGAGCCGCTGCGGGCTGTCTTCATCCGTGCCCCGTGGGTCGAGCGCTGTGGGCCAGGGGTGATTGTGCTGGCCAGCTACGAGGGACACCCGGTGGCGGTGCGCGAAGGCAATGTGCTCGCCTGCGCCTTCCATCCCGAGCTGACCGATGACTCGCGGCTGCACGCGCTGTTCATGGCAATGACGACGGGAGCGCGGGAGCGCGCCCACGAGGAGGCGGAGACGTGAGAGATCCGAGGGTCGAAGGCCTGGCGAAGATCCTGGTCGGCTACTCGACCGAGGTCAAGGAGGGGGAGGTCGTCTCGATCGACGGCGAGAGCGCCGCCGAGCCGCTGCTGCTGGCCGTCTACGAAGAGGTCCTCGAGGCCGGCGCCCATCCGATCCTCAACGTCTCCCTCGACGGCCAGGCCGTCGCCTATTACAAGCACGCCAACGACGCCCAGCTCGACTGGATCTCCCCTGTCTCCGAGTGGCTGCTCGACAACGTCGACGTCCGCATCGCGGTCGGCGCCAGCACCAACACGCGCGAGCTCTCGGCCGTGCCGCCCGAGCGCCAGACCCGCCGCCAGGCAGCCACCGGCGAGCTGCTCGGGCGGGCGATGGAGCGCAGCGCCCGGGGCGAGTTCCGCTGGTGCTACACGCTCTTCCCGACCAACGCCTACGCCGCCGAGGCAGAGATGAGCCTGGGGGACTACGAGGACTTCTACTACGGCGCCTGCCTCGCCACCGACGGCGATCCGCTGACCGCCTGGCAGCGGACCTCGGTCGAGACCAAGCGGCTGGCGGAGTGGATCGAGGGGCACGAGGAGGTGCGGGTGACGGCGCCTGGGACCGACATCAGGCTCGGCATCGCCGGCCGCAAGTTCATCCCCTGCGACGGTCGCCACAACATGCCCGACGGCGAGTTCTTCACCGGCCCGGTCGAGGACTCCGTAGAGGGGGAGGTCAGCTTCCACCTGCCGGCGACGATCGGAGGCCGCGAGGTCTCGGGTGTGCGGCTGCGCTTCGAGGCGGGCAAGGTCGTCGACGCCAGCGCCGAGCGCGGCGAGGAGTTCTTGGTCGAGCTGCTCGACACCGACGACGGTGCGCGGCGGCTGGGCGAGCTCGGGATCGGCACCAACTACGCGATCGACCGCGGCACCCGCGAGGTCCTGCTCGACGAGAAGCTCGGCGGTACCGTCCACATGGCGGTCGGTCGCAGCTACCCGGAGTCCGGTGGCGTCAACGAGTCGGCGGTCCACACCGACCTCGTCTGCGACCTCCGCCTCGGTGGCAAGATCGAAGTCGACGGCACCGTCATGCAGGAAGACGGCAAGTTCGTCGTCTGAGCCGCCCGCGGTGGACGGTTAGGAGTTCGGCAGGGGCGAGCCGGCCAGGAGGAAGAACCAGGCGACGAAGACGGCGCAGGCGAGCAGCACAGAGCCCATCAGGACCGCCTCGACGACGGTGGTCGTGCCGACCGGGGCGGTGCTGTCGCGCATGCTCTTGAGCCAGGTCGGGCGCATCGGGGTGAGGCGGTTGGTGCCGGTTACGCGCACGTAGAGCTCGTTGAGCCGCCCGATCAGCCAGGCGTCGCCGATGATCGTGATCAGGATCCCTACCGCGACGACGGCGTAGGGCCCCTGGCTGGGGAACTGGGTGTCGGCGAGCTTGGAGCCGATGTAGATCCAGCCCAGCGGGATCACCGTCCACAGCGCCAGCGCCGCCATCATCATGACCAGGAAGACGACGCTCGCCGCCAACGCCCGGGCGAGGCTCGTCTCGTGCAGATGTGGAGCCGTCTCTGGACGCATCGCCGTGCTTCATAGAATGGCAAACGATGTCCGGCCATTCGAAGTGGGCTTCGATCAAACACAAGAAGGGCGCCGTCGACGCCAAACGCGGCAAGCTCTTCACCAAGCTG
>DASVWY010000291.1:0-2266 GCA_036392975.1 Solirubrobacterales bacterium
CGTGATCGCCGGCTATCGCTGGGACACGTCGGGCAACACCGACGGCAGCACCGGGCCGAGCTGGCACCAGGACCTGCGCGAGCCCACCGGCTTCGTCGCCCGCCACCCGATCGGCTTCTAACGCCGACGGGCCGTTTTCCGGAGATAGACCGGTTTTCGGCCCGTCGGCGGTACTCCGCCCCGGCCAACCGGCCGGGGCGAGTTTGTCCTCGCCTTCCTGAACCACTCGGATAACTTCTTGATGTAACTGCTCCACCTGACATCCGCTTGGCCAACCTCACCAAGCGCTATGGCGAGGTCCGGGCGGTTGCGGGCATCGACCTCGAGATCGAGCGGGGGGAGTTCTTCACCCTGCTCGGTCCCTCGGGCTCCGGCAAGACGACGACGCTGCGGATGATCGCCGGCTTCGAGGCGCCGAGCGAGGGCACGATCGAGTTGGCCGGAAGGGACATGGGCGGGGTGCCGCCCTACGACCGTCCGGTCAACACCGTCTTCCAGGACTACGCCCTGTTCCCGCACATGAGCGTGGGAGAGAACGTCGAGTACGGGTTGCGGGTCGGCGGCGTCGGCCGCGCCGACCGGGCGAGGCGCCGTGACGAGGCGCTGGAGATGGTCCGCCTTCCCGGCTACGCCGGGCGCAAGCCCGGCGAGCTCTCGGGCGGCCAGCGGCAGCGGGTCGCGCTGGCGCGGGCGATCGTCAACCGTCCCGAGGTGCTGCTGCTCGACGAGCCACTCGGGGCGCTCGACCTGAAGCTGCGCGAGCAGATGCAGGTAGAGCTGAAGACGATCCAGGGCGAGGTCGGAATCACCTTCGTCTACGTCACCCACGACCAGGACGAGGCGCTGACGATGAGCAACCGGATCGCGGTCTTCAACGCCGGCCGGATCGAGCAGGTCAGCACCCCGGTCCAGCTCTACGAGCAGCCGGCGACGGAGTTCGTCGCCGGCTTCGTCGGCGTCTCCAACCTGCTCGAGCGCGACGGCGGCCGCTTCACGATCCGTCCGGAGAAGATCCGGCTGCTCGACCGGGCGACGCCGCCGAACGGCCTGCGAACCGAGCGAGGGCGGATCGCCGAGGTTGCCTACGCCGGCATGGTCACCCGCTACACCGTCGCGCTCGACGCGGGGGGAAAGCTTCAGCTCGTCCGCCAAAACGTAGAGGGCACGTCAGCCGACGCTGCCACGCAGCAGGGAAGGGAGGTCCTGGTGGGATGGCGCCCGGAGCACGCGGTCGCCGTCCGGGGGAAATCGACTACCGAGGAGGAATCGCCGTGAGGACTAGAGACGCAAACCCGCAACGGACCGCCTGGCTCGCGATCGCCGGCCTGCTCGCCTTCATGCTGCTCTTCGCCGCCGGCTGCGGCGACGACGACGATGGCGGCGACGGCACGACGGCCGCGCTCGAGAAAGTGGGACAGCCCGAGGGCCAGCTCGACCTGATCGCCTGGGCCGGCTACGTCGAGGACGGCTCGACCGAACCCGGGGTCGACTGGGTCACCCCGTTCGAGAAAGAGACCGGCTGCCAGGTCAACGTCAAGGTCGGCAACACGTCCGACGAAATGGTGCAGCTGATGCGAACCGGCCAGTACGACGGCGTCTCGGCCTCCGGCGACGCAACCCTGCGCCTGATCGAGGGCAACGACGTCGACCCGGTCAACACCGATCTGGTCCCCAACTACGCCGACGTCTTCGAGGGTCTCAAAGAGCAGCCCTACAACAGCGTCGACGGCCAGATGTACGGGATCCCGCACGGCCGCGGAGCCAACCTGCTGATGTACAACACGGAAGTCGTCAAACCGCAGCCCGGGGACTCCTGGAGTGTCGTCTTCGACCCCAAGGAAGCAAGCAAGTACTCGGGCAAGGTGACCGCCTACGACAGTCCGATCTACATCGCCGACGCGGCGCTCTACCTGAAAGAGCACGAGCCGGACCTGGGGATCGAGAACCCCTACGAGCTCGACCAGGAGCAGTTCGACGCGGCGATCCAGCTGCTGAAGGAACAGCGCCAGCACGTCGGCGAGTACTGGTCCGACTACACCAAGGAGATCCAGTCCTTCGCCAACGGCGACACCGTCGTCGGCACGACCTGGCCCTATCAGTACCTGACCCTGAAAGGCGAAGGCAAAGACGTCGAAGCCGTCTACCCGGCCAAAGAGGGCTCGACCGGCTGGTCGGACACCTGGATGATCAGCTCCGACGCCAAACACCCGAATTGCATGTACCTGTGGATGAACCACATCATCAGCCCGCAGGTGAACGCCGAAGT
>DASVWY010000292.1:0-2197 GCA_036392975.1 Solirubrobacterales bacterium
TTTCATGCTCTGGCCGGCGAGGACTTGGTCGAGGTCCGGCCCCACCGTGCCGCCGGCTTCGGCGGCGGCAAAGGTGTGGCAGCCGCCGCAGCCATTGCTGGCAAAGACCTGGGCGCCGGGGCCGCCGGGGACTTTCGGCGGGGCGGCACCGGGGACCCCGGCGTACTCACCCACGTAGGCGGCGACGTCCTCGAGGTCCTGACCGGTGACCAGTTCCGCCGGCATCGAGACGGCGGGGTTTTCATTGAGGGGGCGCGGGTTCTCGACCTGAGCGGTGACGACCCCCTCTATCGTCGAGTCCGTCTGGCCGGACGCTCGCGCCGCCGCGAAGGCATCGTCGAGGTTCGGCCCGATCTGGGCGGTGGTCCCCGCCTGGGCCATCCCGTGGCAGGTGCCGCACTTCTGGATGAACAGGGTCCGCCCCCGCTCGACGTCGGCCGTGCTCGTGCCGCAGCCGGAAGCGGGCAGGGCGGTCGCCGCAAGGGCGGCGAGCAGGAGCAGGAGGCGGATCGGGTTCGGTGGCTTGGGCATCGGTGGTGGAGCGCGGAGCGGGCAGGAGTCTATACGCCGAGCCCCCTGGAGACGCTGCTTGAGATCGCCTCTCGTCGGGTAGGCTTGATGCGATTCGCACTAGCCCGCGAGCTCCACGGAAAGGAGACGTAATGCAGGTTCGGGAGGGGATGTCGGAGGTCGTTCTGAGCGTCGGCCCTTCGCACACGCTGCGCGAGGCGGCGACGATGATGGTCGAGAAGGGCACGGGGGCGGCACTGGTCCTCGACGACGAGATGCCGGTGCCCTCGATCGTCACCGAGCGCGACATCCTGACCTCGGTGGGCAACGGCGAGGACCCCGACGTCGAGCGGGTCGCCGCCCACATGAGCGAAGGGGTGGTCGCCGCGTCCCCCGACTGGAGCCTCGAGCGCGCGGCGGCGGAGATGTCGACTCGCGGCATCCGCCACCTGGTCGTCTTCGAGGAGGGCGACCTCGCCGGCATCCTCTCGATCCGCGACATAGTGCGCGTTTGGACTTCCGACGGGGCGACGTCGGGCATGACCCCCGGCTGAGCCAGGCTCAGAGGGTCAGGAGGGCGGGAACTTGAGCCGTTCGACCGGGAGGACCGCTCCGCGCACCTTCTGCCTGCGCGGCAGCCGGTAGTAGTCGCGGGTTGCGCCGTGGATCATGCTGCGGAGCGCGGCGAGGCCGACGATGCCGCCGATCACCGAGTAGATCCAGCCGGGCACCATGAACTCGATGAAGAGCCCGCAGACCGCGAGGGCAGCGCCGAAAGCGAAGAAGATCGGCGCCCACGACGGCTGCGCCGCGTAGACCATCTCCCCGGGCTCGGGGATCTCGCGGTGCTCGCTCACGCTCGCCCGACCCCGGTCACGACGCGATGTAGAGGGTTGCCGCGACGAAGCAGAGCGCGAAGACAGCCGCCGCGATGCCGCCGGCCAGCAGCCCGGCTTTCATGTCTCGCCTCGAGGTCTCGCGATCCACGGCCGGATTTCTACTAGACAACCCGGTCGAGCGGCATCGCCAGAAAGAGCAGCGCCAGGTAGGCGAGCGAGAAGAGGTAGGTGCGGAGCGCCCAACGGCGGTCGGCGCTGCGCAGCAGCCGCACCGCGCAGTAGATGAAGGCGCCGCCGAGCGCCATCGAGGCGACCAGGTACTCGACGCCGAAGGCGCCGGCACAGAAGGGCAGCTGGGTCACCGCGTAGAGCAGGATCGTGTAGAGGAGGATCTGGCGGCGGGTCTCGTCCTCGCCGCGGACGACCGGCAGCATCGGCACGCCGGCCCGCGCGTACTCATCCTTCATCAGCAGCGAGAGCGCCCAGAAGTGGGGAGGCGTCCAGAAGAAGACGATCGCGAAGAGGTAGAAGGCGGTGCCGCTGAGCCCGCCGGTGACGGCGGCCCAGGCCACCAGCGGCGGCACGGCGCCGGCGGCGCCGCCGATGACGATGTTCTGCGGCGTCGCCCGCTTCAGCCAGAGCGTGTAGACGAAGACGTAGCCGAGGAGGCCCGATAGCGAGAGGGCAGCCGCCAGCGGGTTGACGGTCAGCGCCACGAGCCCCGCCGACGGGTCGCCCGCCACGTACATCGTCGTCACCGTGGTCAGGAGCAGCAGCAGCTGCACCTTGGGCTTGGTGAGCGTGACGTAGTCCGTGAGGACCTGGCTCAGCTCAAACGGAGCGGCGGT
>DASVWY010000293.1:0-8051 GCA_036392975.1 Solirubrobacterales bacterium
GGCCTGGTCGACGCTGGGGACTCGGGTTACGCTGGTCGAGGGCGAAGATCGCCTGCTGCCACGCGAGGAGCCGTTTGCAGGTAAGCAGGTGGCGACTTCGCTGCGCACCGCCTACGGCGTCGACGTCCGCACCGGCGTCCGCGCCGAAAAGGTGGCCGGCAGCGACGCCGGAGTCGCCGTCGAGCTGGACGACGGCAGTCGCTTCGAGGCGGCCGAGATCCTGGTCGCCGTCGGCCGCAAGCCGCGCACCGCCGGGATAGGTCTCGATTCGGCCGCCGTCGAGCCAGGCGAGCACGGCTTCCTCGAGACCGACGACCGTATGCGCGTTGGCGGGAGCGACTGGCTCTACGCCGTTGGCGACGTCAACGGCCGCGCCCTCCTCACCCACATGGGCAAGTACCAGGCCTGGGTCGCCGCCGAGAACGTCCTCGGCCGCGAGACGGAAGCGGTCGCGGAAGCCATCGGGTCCCCCCGTGTCACCTTCACCGACCCCCAGGTCGCCGCGGTCGGCAAGACCCTGGTCGAAGCCGAGGAAGCCGGGATCGACGCCGAGGCGCTCGACGTGCCCACCGACGGCACCGCCGGCGCCAGCTTCTACGGCAAAGGCACCGGCGGCACCTCCCGCCTAGTGATCGACAAGGATCGCAACGTAGCCGTCGGCGCAACGTTCACGGGCTTCGAGACGGCCGAGCTACTTCACGCCGCCACGATCGCACTGGTGGGCGAAGTTCCGCTGGACCGCCTGCGCCACTGCGTTGCTGCCTACCCGACCCGCAGCGAGATCTGGCTCAAGCTCCTGGAAGCCCACGGGTTATAGAGCCCACCCCGGTAGGGGGTGGAACGTCTTGTACTTTTTCCGCGGCAGGGCTGGCGGACAGCCGCCACCTGTCTTCGGAAAAAGTTAAGTGGAACCCCCTGCCGGGGTGGGCTCAAACGCGTGAGCGGCGCTTTAGCTCTTCAGCAAACTCCCGCGGCAGCCCGGGAATCTCGTCGAGCTCATCGACCGACTGGAAACGGCCGACGCGCTCGCGATGGGCGAGAAGCCGCGTCGCCTGGGTGACCGAGAGGCCGTGCCCGCGCAGCTGCTCGAAGCTGACCTCGTTCAGCGCGATCGTCTCGTTTCCCTGGGTGGCCGGGGGCGGAGGCTGGGGCGACGGCGCGGGCGGCTCGGGGGTCGGCGGCTGCGGCTGTGGGGCGGGCGTTGGGGGCGGCGGGGCCGGCGCCGGCGGCTCCGGAGTCGGGGGCGGCGGCTGCGGGGCGGGCGTGGGCGGTGGCGGCGTCGGCGCCGGCGGAGACGGCTGCGGCATCTGCCCAACGCCACTCGACTGTACGGAGCTCAGCACCGCCTGCTCGGCTTCGGCGGCGCGGCGCTCCGCTTCGCGGGCGCGCTCCTCGGCCTGCGCGACGCTCGCCTGGATCTCGCGCAGCCGCTGCTCGCGCTGGGCCTCCTCCGATTTCAGCTGCGCCAAGCGTTGTGCTTCGGCGGCCCGCTGTTCGGCCGCTTTCGTGCGCTCCTCGATCTGGCTGAGGCGCTGCTGCGCTTCCGCCAACGAGCGCTCCTGCGCTTCGCGCTCCTGCTGCAGCCGCTGCTCTGCGGTCTGCAGGCCGGACACTTGCGGGGGTGGCGGCGCGACTTGCCCCGGCGCCGCCATGCTCTGCGTCGCCTGGCCGGCCTTGGCAAGCGTCTGCCGTTCCTGTGCCTCCCGCTGCATCCGCTCGGCCTCCTCGATGCGGCGCTGGGCCTCGGCGCGGATTCGCTCCTCCTCACGCTGGATTTCCGTCACCTTGTCGTGGACCCGCTGTTCGGCCGTCGCGGGGTCGTATCCGCCGGGTGGCGGGGCGACTCCCGGCTGCGGTACCGGCGGGACCGGCGTCGCCGGCTGCTGCTGCGTCAGCGGGGCGGCGGGCGGGACTGGTGGGATCGGCGGCGGCGGGACGGCTTGCGGCTGCTGGAAAGCCTGCGTCGGTTGCGGCTGCGGTGGCTGGAAGGTTTGCGTCGGCTGTGGAGGGGGAGGCGGTTGCGCAACCGATGCGGCGACCGCCTGCGCGCTTTGCTGATCCAGCAGCGCTCGCTCCTGCGCCGCGCGGGCAGCGGCGAGTTCGCGCTCCGCCTTGGCCGCTTCGCGCTTCGCCCGCCGTCCCGAACCACGGGCGCCGCGCCCGGGGGCGGGCGGCTTGTGGCGCCGTTCTGCCCTTTTTTTCGTCCGCTCCTCGCGCCGTCGCTTCGACTCTTCCTGGCGACGTTTGCGCTGCTCCATCCGCGCCGCCCGCTGCTGTTCGCGCGCCTGTTTGCGCTTCTCCTTCGCGTTCATCGCTGGCCCGCCGGGCGGAGAGGGGGGCGTGGCGGACTGCTTACCCGGGGCTGGCCTGCTCTCGGCCGCGGCGGCAGAAGGCGGTGGCGGCGCTGCGCCCTGCTTCTTGGCCTTCTCCTTGCTGCGGCGCTGGACGACGCTGACCGCCAGCAGGAGCAGCAGAATCGCCACAACGAGCCCGGCGACGATGTACTCGATGTTGTCGCTGACGAAGTCGCCCATGCGGTGTGGCCCCGAAGCTACCTCATTCGGCTCTTGAATTCGCGCTCGACCTCGCGCCGCACGTCCCGGTCCGCGATTTCGCGGCGCCGATCGCGCCCCTCCTTGCCGCGCGCCAGCGCCAGCTCGACCTTGGCTCGCGACCCCTTGAAGTAGATCCGGGTCGGAACCAAGGTCAACCCTTTCTCCGCGGTCTTGCCGACCAGGCGCTCGATCTCGGCCCGGTGCAGCAGCAGCTTGCGAGGGCGCTCGGGCTCGTGGTTCTCGCGGCTGGCCGGCTCGTAGGGCGGGATGTGGAGGTTGCGCAGCCAGACCTCGCCGTCGTTCACGACCGCGTAGGCGTCCGCCATCTGCGCCTTGCCGTTGCGCAGCGACTTCACCTCGGAGCCGCGCAGCGCGATTCCCGCCTCGAGCTTCTCGACCAGCTCGAATTTGTGCCGAGCGCGGCGGTTGGTCGCGACGTCGCCGGAAGCCGGCTCGCGCTTCTTCTTCGCCTTCTTAGCCATCTCAGCCCTCCGCCGGCTCCAGGTCGACGCGGCCTCGCGCTGCCTCCACTCCGCTCACCCGCACCGAGACGGGGTCGCCGAGCCGCAGTTTCCGTCCGGACTCGGTCCCGACCAGCGCCGTCTCGGTCTCGTTCCGATCGAATCGCTCCCTGCCCAGGAGCCGAGCTGGCAGGAAGCCCTCGTAGACGTCGCCGAGCTCGCCGCCAAAGCCGACGAACGCTCCGGAGCGGACGATCCCGGAGACCTCGCCCTCGAAGCGGGTCTCCCCTCCGCGCTCGCGCAGCTCGCGCTGCAACAGGTAGGCGGCGCAGATGTCGTCGGCCTTGCGCTCGATCCGCATCGACTCGCGCTCCCGCTCGCTGCAGTGCCAGGCCACCTCGCGCGCTTCGGCTGCGCTCGGCGCCGGCTCGCCCTCGCCCAGGGCGGCCAGCAGCGCCCGGTGGACGAGCAGGTCGGGATAGCGGCGGATCGGCGAGGTGAAGTGGCAGTAGGCGGGGCTGCCGAGACCGGCGTGACCGCTGTTTCGCTCGCTGTACTGAGCCTGCTTGAGAGATCGGAGCACGAGCGATGTATACGCGTCGCGCCCGTGCCCGCGCCGCGCCGCCTCCTTTCTCACCAGGCGGCTCGCCTCGGCGGCGATCTCACCGGCCTGCCGCGGCGCCATCGTCCCGCGCAGCGGCGGCGTCGGCACCTCGAGCTCGTGCAGCTGCTCGATCAGGCGCTCCACCCGCGGCGGGTCCGGCTGAGCGTGCACCCGGTAGACGCTCGGCACCCGCTTGCGCTCCAGCAAACGAGCCACCTGTTCGTTGGTGAGGATCATCAAGCGCTCGATCAGGCGGTGCGACTCGGTTTGCGCGACCCCGCGCGCGCCGATCGGTTCACCGCCGCCGTCGAAGCGGAACTCGGGCTCGAAGGACTCGACGTCGAGGCTGGTCGTCCCCCGCCGTTCGCCGAGTGCTGCCGTTGCCTCGCGCGCGACCTCGAGCGGCTCGGCGACGGCCCCCGGCGCCGGCGTCCGCCCCGAGAAGATCGCGTCGAGCTGGTCGTAATCGAGCCGCGCGTCGGAGCGGATGCGGCTGCGGTAGAAGCTGGTGGGCCCGGCCGCGCCATCCGGACCAAGCTCGATCTCGGCGGTGACAGCCAGCCGCTCCACCGCGGGCGCCAAGCTGCAGGCATCGGAGCTGAGCGCGTGTGGCAGCATCGGCTCGACCGTTCCCGGCGCATAGGTGCTGTTGGCGCGACGCCTCGCCTCGGCGTCGAGCGGCGAGCCGGGCCGCACGTGGGCGGCGACGTCGGCGATGTGGACCCAGATCCGGATCGAGTCGCCCTCGCGCCGAGCGGAGACGGCGTCGTCGAAGTCGCGCGCGGTGGCCGGGTCGACGGTGAAGGTCGGCAGGCCAGTCAGGTCGCGACGGGCGAGGGAGCGCGACTCCGCCGTAGCGGCGGCCCTCTCCGCTTCGTTCTCCAGGCTCGGGCGGAAGCCGCGGCGGCCCAGCTCCTCGCTCAGCAGCGCCTCGACCGCATCGCGCGCATTGGCCGGCGCCGCCGACCCGCGGCCGCGGCCGCGCTGCCGCTCCCTGTAGTAACGCCAATCCCGCTTACCCATGGACGCGCTTCCGGTGCGCTTTATCCACCTCAGGCGAGGAAAAGGCGCACCGCAAGCTCATCGCTGGGCAGCCAGGACGCTCAACGCGCGAGCGAGCGCCTCATCCCTCGGCGTGTCTGGCGAATCGACGGCGGCGACATCCGGCCGGATCCCGTTGCCGCCGAGGTTGGTCCCGTCCGGGGTGAAGTACTCGCCGATCGTCAGCTTCAGGGCGCCGCCGTTGGAGAGCCCGACCTCCTGCTGGAAGACGCCCTTGCCGAAGGACTTCTCCCCCACCACCTCCGCGTCCGCCTCGTCGGCCAGCGCCGCGGTGAGGATCTCAGCCGCCGAGGCGGTGCCGCGGTCGATCAGGACCACGGTCGGCTGCTCCGGCAGGTTGCCGCCCCGCGCCTCGTAGGTCGCGCCCCCCTGGGTGCGCGACTCGGTCGTGACCACGACCGTGCCCTCTGGCAGGAAGATGCTCGCCGCCAGCACCGCCTCCTGCAGCAGCCCGCCGCCGTTCGCGCGCAGGTCGAGAACCAGTCCCCGCGCTCCCTCCCGCCGCACCTTCTCCACTGCCTGGCGCAAGAAGCCGTGGGCGCCTTCGCTGAAGGCGGCAAGGCGTGCGTAGCCGAGCTTCTCGCCGCCCCGCTCGACGATCCTGCTCGACACCACCGGCACCGCGATCTCGGCCCGGGTCAGCCGCAGCTCGCGCACCTCCTCGCCGCCGCCCTCGAGCACACCGATCGTCACCTCGCTGCCCTCCGGCCCCTTGATCCGCTCGGTGGCCACGGTGGCGCTCTGGCCGGCGATCGATTTGCCCTCTACCGAGACGATGACGTCGCCGACCTCGATCCCCGCTCGCTCGGCCGGCGAGCCTTTGAAAACCCGTTCGGCGCGGAGGCCGCGCTCGGCCTCTGCAACGCTGAGCCCGATCCCGGAGAAGTGCCCCTCGATCGCTTCGTTGAAGCGCTCCAGGATCGCCGGCGAAAGGTATTCGGAGAAGCGGTCCTCGTAGCGCCGCCGCAGTCCGCGCGCCATCCCCTGCAGCGAGGAGTCGATCAGGTCGCCCTCGCTGACCGACCGGTAGTAGTTGTCCTCGATCAGCTCGGTTGCTTCCGCGGTCAGGCCGCCCGACTCGTCGACGAAGACGTCGCGCAGCGGCGGCGGCATCGTCGCCGGGTGCCCGCCGATCCACAGCCCCGCCGCGAGCATGGAGAGCAGGGCGACCGCGAGGCCCACCGTCCGCGCTGCGCTCATCCGACTCTCAGACCTTGAGGAATCGACGCAGGGTGACGCCGGAGCCGATCGCCGAGACCAGCACCGCAGCGCCGAACAGGATCGCGACCAGAAGCGGGAAGGACAGCGTCGTGCTGTTCTGCGCTTCGAGGATGCCGATGTCGTTGCTCAGCGGGTCGACGATGGTCAGCTTGCCCAGCCACAGGATCAGTATGGCCACCGCGCCGCCGAGGAACCCGACGACGACGCCCTCGATCATGAACGGCCAGCGGATGAACCAGCGGGTGGCGCCAACCAGCCGCATCACCTCGACCTCGCGGCGACGGGTGTAGATCGAGAGCCGGATCGTGTTGCCGACCAGCATCAGCGAGGCGATCAGCAGGAGCACGGTGATCACGGTCAGGACGATCTTCAGGGCACCGGTGACCTGCTCGATCTTCTCCAGCTCCTCCTGCCGGTTGAACTCGTAGGCGATGATCGGTGAGATCGGCCGCGGTTTCCCGTCGGGACCCGGCGGGATCACCGCCGCGCTCACCGCCTCGAGGTTGGCGGCGTCGTCGGCCTTGACCTGGAAGTTGACGGGCAACGGATTCGAGTTGAGCTGGGCCAGCAGTTCCTCGCTCTTCTCCTTGCCGAGGTCCTCCTTCAGTTCCTGGAGCGCCATCGGTTTGGTGACCAGCTGCACCGACTCGACGTGCGGCACCGCTTCCAGCTCCCGCTGCGCGGCCGCGATTTCGGCTTTGGTCGCGTCCTCGTAGAGCGCGAAGCGGGTCTCGAGGCTGTCGCGCACCTCATCGCTCTTCGCCTGCGTCGTCTGGAAGACGGGGATCAGGACGCCGAGCAGGATCACGGTGACGACGGTGGTGACGATCGCCGCCGTGCTCGGGGCGCCGTTGCGGCGCAGCGCCCGGAATGCCTCCTGGATGAAGAAGAAGAGTCTCGACATCGATCAGAAGAGGGAGTCGTGTCCGTTGGTCTGGCCCTCGGGGGCGACGCCCATCTCGGCCCGCATCCGCAGGCCGAACTCGGAGGTCGACTCCTCGGTGTAGCCGCCGCTGACCTCGTCGCGGACGACGCGCCCCTCGTACAGCTCGATCACGCGCCGGCGCATGTTGTCGACCATCTCGCGGTCGTGGGTGACGACGACGACGGTGGTGCCGGTCTTGTTGATCCGGTAGAGCAGCTGCATCACGCCGATCGACGTGACCGGGTCGAGGTTGCCGCTCGGCTCGTCGGCGAGCAGCAGCGGCGGGTGGTTGACGAAGGCGCGGGCGATCGATACGCGCTGCTGCTCGCCGCCCGAGAGCTCGTCGGGGTAGCTGTGGAGCTTGGTCGAGAGACCGACCAGACGCAGCGTCTCCGGCACCTGGGTGCGGATCGCGGCGCGACTGGCGCCGATCACCTGCAGCGCGTAGGCGACGTTGTCGTAGACGGTGCGGTCGGGCAGCAGCTTGAAGTCCTGGAAGACGGTGCCGATGTTGCGCCGCAACTGCGGGATCTTCTTCTCCGGCAGGGCGCCGATGTCGCGGCCGGCAATCCGCACCGTCCCCTCGGTCGCCTCCAGCTCGCGGATCAGCATCTTGATCAGCGTCGACTTGCCGCAACCGGTGGGGCCGACGAGGAAGACGAATTCGCCGCGGTCGACCGCCAGCGAGACCCGGTCCAGCGCCATGTGGCCGCCCGGGTAGACCTTGGTCACCTCGCGCAACTCGATGATCGGTTTCTTCGCTCTGCCCATGCCCGCCGTCCCTTCTGCGACTACAGGTTGACTCCTGCGCGCCTCGGCGCGCGCAAGACCCCGCCCAGCAGAAGATTCGCGGCAGCTTAGCGAATTGTTAGCGAACGCTCATATATCCAGTGGTGATGGCGGTTCGCTCTGCAGGCTTGTAGTAGAAGACCAGTCGTGTACGACGAGGGTCTCGTATGAAATTCGAAAAGGCTACGCCCGTCAGTCTCAAGGGCCACGACGAGCTCAACGAGAAATGGCTGCAAGGGCGGCTGGCTGAGGACCCGTCTTTGCTCGGGCTCGGAGATCTCGAAGTCAAGGACATTGAGAGGCGCCAGCCGCGGGCGGGCCGCCTAGACATGCTGCTGACCGACCCTGAGACCAGCACGCGCTACGAGGTCGAGATTCAACTCGGCGCCACCGACGAGGCGCACATCATTCGCACGATCGAGTATTGGGATGTC
>DASVWY010000294.1:0-2328 GCA_036392975.1 Solirubrobacterales bacterium
GGCTGACCGGCCCCGAGCCTCCCGGGCGCGGCCGGAATCAGCGCCCCGCCATCCGGCCGAGCAGCTCCGTCGCCCCCCGCTTGTTGAGCGGCTCGTTCAAGTTGCCGCACTTGGGCGACTGCACGCACGAGGGGCACCCCGCGCGGCAGGGGCACTCGGAGATCAGGCGCAGGGCGTCGTCCACCAGCGCCTCGAAGCGCTCGAAGCCCACGCGCGTGATCCCCACGCCGCCGGGGTGGCCGTCGTAGATGAAGATCGTGGAGCGCCCTGTCTGCTGATGGAAGGCGGTGGACAGCCCGCCGATGTCCCAGCGGTCGCACATCGCGATCAGCGGCAGCACCGCGATCTGCCCGTGCTCGGTCGCGTGCAGGGCGCCGAGCAGCACGTCGGGCGGCAGCGCCGCGCTGAGCTTGTCCGGCAGCACGTACCAGAGCGCCTGCGTGACGAAATGCTGCTCGGGCAGCTCCAGCGCCACCACGTCGATCGGTTCCTGGTCGGAGATCGAGACCCGCTGGAAGGCGATCACCTGCTCGGTCACCGAGACTTCGCCGAAGTGCAGCTCGACCCCGGCCGCGGTCCGTTGCTCGCGCACGCGCTCGATGTAGATCTCGGTCTCCTTTTTCGGCCGCGTGTACCAGTCGCCGTCGAAGCGGGAGACGATCGCCCGCCGCCCCTCGACGTCGAGCTGCTCGACCTCGTAGGAGCGCCCGAGATGGAGGTAGACGGCGCCGGGATGGACCGTCGTGAAAGCGCGCTCGGCCTCGACCAGGCCGAGCATCTCGCCCGAGTCGCGCTCGATCACGGCGACCGAGTCGGCCGAGGCGGAGCGCAGGGCGATCTTTGCCGCGACGAAGCCGCTTCCGCGCGGCAGCAGCTTGCCGCCGGCGCGGCGCAGCTCGCCGGCCGAGGCGAGCCGCTCGGCGCGCTCGCGCCACCGCGGGCCGAACACCTCGTCGTCGCCGGCGGTCAGGGGCAGCTCGTAGGCGGCCGCGACCAGGTGCCGGGCGGCGATCTGCTCGCTTTCGTGGTCGAGGATCGCCGCCTCCACCGGCCGCCCGATGAACTCGTCCGGGTGGCGGCAGAAGAACTGGTCGAGCGCGTCCTGGCCGGCGACGTAGACCGCCAGGCCGCGCCGCCGCCTGCCCGCCCGGCCCCACATCTGGCGCAAGCTGGCGACGGTGCCGGGGAAGGTGACGCAGATCGCCGCGTCGAGCTCGCCGATGTCGATGCCCAGCTCCAGCGCGTCGGTGGCGACCACCGCCAGCAGCTCGCCCTGCGCCAGCCGGGCCTCGATCTCGCGCCGCTGCTGGGGCGTGTAGCCGCCACGGTAGGGGGCAATCCGCTCGGCCAGCTCCGGCTTCCCTCGCTTGGTCAGGTTGTCGCGGGCGAAGCGCTGGATCAGCTCGATCCCGCGCCGGCTCTTGAGGAAGCAGATCGTCCGCACCCCTTGGGAGACCAGCTCGGCGAGCAGATCGGCCGCCTCGGAGAGGGGCGAGCGCCGGCTGCCGCTGGCTTTGTCGATCAGCGGCGGGTTCCACATCGCGATCTCGCGCCCGGTCCGCGGGGCGCCGTCGTCGTCGAGGAGCTCGAACGGCTCGCCGACCAGGCGCTCAGCCAGCTCGACCGGGTTGGCGATCGTCGCCGAGGCGAGCAGGAAGCGCGGCTCGGAGCCGTAGGCGCGGGCGATCCTCCGCAGCCGCCGCAGCACGTTGGCGACGTGCGAACCGAGCACCCCGCGATAGGTGTGCGCCTCGTCGACCACCACCCAGCCGAGGTTGGCGAGGAAGTCGCCCCAGCTCTTGTGGTTGGGCAGGATGCCGACGTGGAGCATGTCGGGGTTGGTGAGGACGAGGTTGTTGCGGCGCCGGATCGACGGCCGCTCCTCGCGCGGCGTGTCGCCGTCGTAGATCGCCTCGCGCAGGTGCGGCGGTCGCAGCGCCGCCAGCTTGCGGGCCTGGTCCTGCGCCAGCGCCTTGGTCGGGTAGAGGTAGAGGGCGCGCCGCTTGGAGTCGCGGGCGATCCCGTCGAGGACGGGCAGGTTGAAGGCGAGGCTCTTGCCGGAGGCGGTGCCGCTGGTGAGGACGAGATTGGAGTGCGTCGCGGTCTCGAGCGCCTGGCGCTGGTGCGAGTAGAGCCGCTCGATCCCGGTTCGGCGCAGCGCCTCGACCAGGTCCGGGTCGAGCGAGCCCGGCATCGCCAGCGGTTGCGCCGGCCGCTCCTGCTCGGAGCTCTCGGCGACGATGCGGCCGTCGCGACGCGCCGGATCAACTGCGTCCGGATGACGGGCATCTCCGCGCCAAGTGAGAATGTTCGGTACGTTCTCCAATC
>DASVWY010000295.1:0-2036 GCA_036392975.1 Solirubrobacterales bacterium
CACGGCCCTGGTCGCCAACCGCAAGCTGCGCCCCGACGCCGAGCCAGTGCGGGTGATGACGAAGCGCCTATCGGATCAGCTGACCGAGCTGATGGTCGGCGTCGTCGCCGGGGGCACCGGCTTCGCCGGCGCGATCGCCGAGGCGCAGGTGGCGGGCAAGACCGGCACCGCCGAGCTGGGGCCGAAGCCGGGCCAGGAGGACTCGCCCAACCCGGTGCAGATCAAGGACGCCTGGTTCGCCGCCTTCGCCCCGGCGGAAAAGCCGCGGCTCGCGGTTGCGGTGCTGCTAATCGAAGCCGAAGCCGCCGGCGGCGAAGTCGCCGCGCCCGCGGCCGCCGAAGTCCTCTCCGCAGGCCTCTAGAGGTCGAGCGTGACCTCGCCCGGGCCTTCGGGGCCGGGGATCTCGAGCGTCAGGGGCCGGTTCTCGGAGGCCGAGGCCGGCAGCTCGAAAATCACGACCGAGCCTTCGATCGGCCCCTGTTGCGGGGTCGAATCGAGTACCGGCACCTGTTCCTCGCCTTCGACTTCGCCGCCGACCGGGAACGCGTAGAGGCTTTCGCTGGCGACCGCCTCGAAGTGCTGGTGGTCGGCGTCGACGATCGTGAAGGAATCGGCGAGGGTCTGCGTCTCCTCGCTCTCGTTTTGGACTTCGAAGAAGACGCCGAAGTAGGCGGAGCCGGGCGGCGGCTTCGGCTGCCCCACGAGGTAGGCGGAGTCCTCGTTGTCGTCGGGGTTGAGGAAGCGGGAGAAGATCACGTTGTACTTCAGCTCGCCCAGCTGCACCGGCTCGCCCTCGACGACCTCTTTCTCGTCGCTCGAGTAGCCGCAGGCGGAGACGCCGAGCAGGGCCACCAGCAGGGCGACGGCGAACAGGGGCGGGACGCATCGGCAGCGACTCATCGGCCGCGGCAGTCTATAAGGGCGGCGGCGAGACGTGCCGGTAGTTGACCACCCATAGGGTGGGTTAACTACCGGCACGTCCCCTCAGGGGATGCCGGTCGCGTGCGGATTGCCGCCGGCGAGCGCCAGGCCGGGCTCGGCCGGGCCGTCGGACTCGAGCAGGTCGCGCAGCCGCCGCAGCGCCTCGCGCCAGGCCCGCTCCTGCCTCGGGGCGGCGCCGCTCAGCTTCTCGAGCGCGCGGTCGACCGGGGACGAGGGCTCGGTCCAGAAGGAGACGCGGATACGGGTGAGGGAACCGGAGCCGCCCTGCAGCTCCCAGACGGTCCTCGTCGGGATCCGGTTGTCGCGGCCGCCGCGGCCGCGCTCGACGATCCGGTGCGGCGCCTCAACCTCGACGATCGTCGTGTCCGCCCAGAAGGAGCGCGGCCAGTGGCGGAAGCGAAAGCGGGCGCCGGCGCCGACCCCGCGGGGCTCGATCCGGGTCAGGTGGAAGTCGGTGAGGAGGTGGTCGGTGAAGGACGGTCGCCGAGCCAAGTCGCCGATCGTCTCGAAAGCGCGCTCGCGCGGCGCGTCGACCTCGATTTCGGCGCTGATGGGGCCCATTGCCGGTGTGATTCTATGCCTCGGCCCCCTCGCCCATCTCCTGGTTTAGAGCCGAAAAGCGCGGGTACCCCCGGTGCACGACCGTGCGGGGCCTGGGATTACCGGTTGCCGCAGGATGGGTTACGCGATAGGCTCGCTCTGCGGAGGGCGCCGGGAAGGAGCAGTCATCTCCACCAGTCTCACCCCCAGCCCAGTTCTAGATAGCTTCACCACCGGGACTTTCCCCGGCGCAGGTACGTATTTTTGCCTCGATTGCGGTTCACAGCTCTCGCTTCGCGAGGACGACACCCTGCCCGACTGCCCCCGCTGCGGCGCCTCGAGCTTCCGCCGCGACTCGATCTTCGAGTCGATGCAGGACGGCGAGACGACGGTCGAGTTCCCGGCCACTGTCGAGCCGATCCCGCCGAGCTGGCTGGACGAGGCACGGGCCGCGCTGCCGGCTGGCAGCCGCTGCCTGGTCTGTAACGACGGCGAGCTGATGGTCTTCCCGCTCGACCGTGGCTGGACGCGAATCGGCCGCAGCGTCGCCGCCG
>DASVWY010000296.1:0-5683 GCA_036392975.1 Solirubrobacterales bacterium
TCCCTGGAGCTCGAAGGGCTTTGCGGACGCCCATCGACACAAGGCGAACGAGATGGTCGAGCGGCTGTGGGCGTGGAGCGAGGAGGGCGAGCTGCCGGTGGCGATCGACGCCGCTTCCTGCACCCAGGCGGTGGCCACCCCCGGCGATGGCGTGCTCGGCGAGGAGAGCGCGGCGCGGCTCGGCGAGCTGCAGATCCTCGACTCGGTCGCCTGGGCGCACGACCGACTGCTGCCGCGGCTGGAGATCGGCCGCAAGGTCGCCTCGGCGACCGTCCACCCGACCTGCGCCACCCGCCACATGGGCCTGGCGCCGCGGCTGCGCACCCTCGCAGGCGCCCTCGCCGACGAGGTCTACGTCGCCCCCTCCGCCACCTGCTGCGGCTTCGCCGGCGACCGCGGCATCTCCCACCCCGAGCTGACCGCCGCCGCGACCCGCGACCAGGCCGCCGAGTTGGCCGGCCGCGACTTCGACGCCCACCTCTCCAGCAACCGCACCTGCGAGATCGGCCTCAGCCGCGCCACCGGCGAGCCCTACGAGTCGTTCCTCTTCCTGCTGGAGCGCCTAACCCGGTGAGAGTTGGCGAGTTGATGACCCTATGGGGTCATCTATTCGACAGTCGCGCCGAGGCGACCGCCGCGGCGCCCTGCTCGTCGGCTTCGCTCTCCACCTCGCGCACCATCTCGGCGAAACCGGCGCTCTCCTTGCCCATGCGTCGGTCGAGCAGGGGGTTGAGGATGCCGCGCAGGGCGGAGACGTAGCGCCAGCGCTTCGGCGCGAAGGTCGTCGGCGCCCGTTCCTCGATTCCCCGCACCAGCGCCGCCCCCGCTTCGTCGGGCGTGATCTGGGTCGAGAGGAAGCGCGGCAGGTTTTCTTTCAGGCCGCCGGCGTGCGGCTGGTCGAAGGCGTCCTGGACCAGCTTCGTGTCGACCCAACCGAAGTAGGCGACGCCGGCGCTCGCCCCGAGCGGGGTCAGCTCGGCTCGCAGGGCTCGGCCCAGCGACTCGACTCCCGACTTGGCGACGGCGTAAGGGCTGTTGAGGACGCCGTTGGCGAAGGCGTAGACGGAGGAGACGACGACCACGTGGCCGCGGCGGGCGACGATCTGCGGCAGCGCCGCGCGCACGGTGCGCCAGACGCCGAGCATGTCGACCTCGAAGACGCGCTCCCACTCCTCGCCGCCGATACCGCGAATGGTCGCCAGCTTCGACTGGGCCATGCCGGCGTTGGCGACGGCGACGTCGAGGCCGCCGAAGCGCTCGACCGTCTCCGCGACCGCCCGCTCCAGCGCGCCCTGGTCGGTGACGTCCGCGGCGATCCCCAGCGCCCGCGGTCCGATCCGCTCGGCGGCGGCAAGCGCCTGCTCGGCGTCGAGATCGACGACGGCGACGGAGGCGCCGCGAAGGTGCAGCTGCCGCGCCGTCTCGTAGCCGATCCCCCGCGCCGCGCCGGTGATCAGGGCGACCTTTCCGTTCAAGTCATATGCCGGCATCGGGCGGCAGCGTACCCCCTCCTAGAATCACCTGCCCATGGCGGGCTTTCGCGCAGTCGACCCGAGGCAGCCCTTCCCCGAGCTGGAGGAGAGCGTGCTGGCGCGCTGGCGCGAGCGCGACGTCTTCCAGCGCTCGCTGGCGAACCGCGAGGGCGCCGAGGTATGGAGCTTCTACGAGGGGCCGCCGACCGCCAACGGGCGCCCTGGCTCCCACCACGTCCTCTCCCGGGTCTTCAAGGACGTCTACCCCCGCTACCGCACGATGCGCGGCTACCGGGTGCCGCGCAAGGCCGGCTGGGACTGCCACGGGCTGCCGGTCGAGCTGGAGGTGGAGAAGCAGCTGGGGATCTCCTCCAAGCACGAGATCGAGGAGTACGGGATCGCCGAGTTCAACCGGCGCTGCCGCGAGTCGGTCTTCGAGTACGTCGAGGAGTGGAACCGGCTGACCGAGCGGATTGGCTTCTGGATCGACCTCGACGACCCCTACGTGACGCTCGAGGACGACTACATCGAGTCGGTCTGGTGGTCGCTGCGCCGGCTCTGGGATGAGGGCCGCCTATACGAGGGCCACAAGGTCGTCCCCTACTGCCCGCGCTGCGGCACCGCGCTTTCCTCGCACGAGGTCGCCCTCGGCTACGAGGACGTCGAGGACCCCTCCATATACGTGCGCTTCCCGCTGCTCGGGGAGGACGGCGGCGAGGCTGGCGAGTCGCTGCTGGTCTGGACCACGACCCCGTGGACCCTGCCCGGCAACGCCGCGGTCGCGGTGGCGCCTGGCGTCACCTACGTCAGGGCGCGGGTGCAGGGGGAGACGCTGATCCTGGCCGAGGCGCTGGTCGAGCGGGTGCTCGGCGAGGGAGTCGAGGTGGTCGATCGCTTCCCGGGCGAGCAGCTCGCGGGCCGCCTCTACAAGGGCCCCGTCTTCGCCCTCGCCGACCGCGAGCCCGGCAGCTTCCCCGTCCTCGCCGGCGACTTCGTCACCACCGAGGACGGGACCGGCCTCGTCCACATCGCCCCCGCCTTCGGCGAGGACGACTACGCCGTCGCCGCCGAGAACGGAATCTTCGACCCGACCGAGCACGGCACCCTCTACAACCCGGTCCGCCCCGACGGCACCTTCAGTGCCGAAGTCGTCGGCTTCGAGGGCCGCTTCGTCAAGGACCCGGAGGTGACCCGGGCGCTGATCGACGACCTCGGCGAACGCGGACTGCTCTTCCGCGAGCAGGTCTACGAGCACGCCTACCCGCACTGCTGGCGCTGCGGCACGCCGCTTCTCTACTACGCCAAGTCGAGCTGGTACGTCGCCACCTCGGGCGCGCGCGAGCAGCTGCTCGCCAACAACGAGCAGATCGGCTGGCACCCCGAGCACATCAAGCACGGTCGCTTCGGCAAGTGGCTGGAGAACAACGTCGACTGGGCGCTCTCACGCGACCGCTACTGGGGGACGCCGCTGCCGATCTGGGAGTGCCAGAGCGATGGCTGCGACGGGCGCTACTGCGCCGGCTCGGTCGCCGAGCTGCGCGAGCGCGCCCGCGGCGAGGTCCCAAACGACCTCCACCGGCCCTACATCGACGAGGTCGTCCTCGACTGCGAGGAGTGCGGCGGCGAGATGCGGCGGGTCGAGTCGGTGATCGACACCTGGTACGACAGCGGCGCGATGCCCTTCGCCCAGTTCCACTACCCGTTCGAGAACGAGGAGCTGTTCGCGGAGCGCTTCCCGGCCGACTTCATCTGCGAGGCGATCGACCAGACGCGCGGCTGGTTCTACACCCTGCTCGCCGAGTCGACGCTGTTGTTCGACACTTCGAGCTACCGCAACTGCGTCTGCCTCGGCCTCATCCTCGACCCGGAGGGGCAGAAGATGTCGAAGAGCAAGGGCAACGTGGTCGAGCCCTGGGACGTGATCTCAGCCCACGGCGCCGACGCCTTCCGCTGGTACTACCTGACCGCCCAGCAGCCCTGGTCCGGCTACCGCTTCTCGGTCGACACGGTCGGCGAATCGGTGCGCCAGTTCCTGCTGACCCTCTGGAACACGTACTCGTTCTGGGTTCTCTACGCGAACGCCGAGAATCTGGGCCCCGGCGATTTTGCCGCGACGCCCGAGCCAACCGGGGACCTCGATCGCTGGGCGCTGTCCCGGCTCCAGGCCACGGTGGAGACGGTCCGCGAGCGGATGGACGCGTTCGACTGCACGGCGGCGGGGCGGGCGATCGCCGATTACGTCGAGCAACTCTCGAACTGGTACGTGCGGCTCTCGCGCCGGCGCTTCTGGGAGGGCGACCGCGCCGCCTTCGCGACGCTGCGCCACTGCCTGCTGGAGACCGCGGCGCTGCTGGCGCCGTTCACGCCCTTCCTCGCCGACGAGATCCACCTCAACCTGGCCGGGGGCGAGGCCGAGGAGCTGGGCGAGCTGCCCGACTCCGTCCACCTGCGCGACTTCCCCGCGCCCGACCCGGCGCTGGCGGACCCGGCGCTGGAGGCGGCGATGGAGGCGGTGCGCCTCACCGTCGAGCTGGGCCGCGCCGCTCGCGCCCAGGCCAAGGCCAAGGTGCGCCAGCCGCTGCGGCGGGCGGTGATCGTCGCCAACGACGCCGAGCGCGAGGCGATCTCGGCCCGCGCCGACCTGGTTCGCGCCGAGCTGAACGTGAAGGAGCTCGACTTCGTCACCGAGGAGGCGGAGCTGGTCAGCTACGCGGTCAAGCCCAACTACCGCTCGCTCGGCCCCCGCTTCGGCAAGCGGATGCCGCAGGTCGCAGCCGCGGTCGAGGCGCTCGACCCGCGGCACGTCGCCGAGGTGATGGCCGGCGGCGGCCAGGTCGGTATCAACATCGAGGGTGACGAGCACACGATCGGGCCGGACGAGGTCACCCTCGCCCTGCAGCCGCTGGAGGGCTACGAGGTCGAGGCCGAGGCGGGACACGCCGTCGCCCTACAGCTGGAGCTCGACGACGAGCTGCGCCGGGAGGGCCTGGCGCGCGAGATAGTCCACGCCGTCCAGAACGCCCGCAAAGAGGCCGGTTTGGAGATCACCGACCGGATCGAGCTGGGACTGGGGGGCGACTCAGAGCTGATCGACGCCGCCCGTGAGCACGAGTCGTATGTTGCCGGCGAGGTTCTGGCCACCTCGGTCGCCTACGACGCAGCCGACGGCATCGAGGCCAAGCTCGACGGCCGCGAGCTGAGGATCGGGATCAGTCCCCGGCCTGGCCGACGATGAAGTCGCCTTTCGCCGAGTCGGAGAACTTCACCCAGCAGTGCTCGGGCGCGGCCCCGGCCACCTCGACCAGCGCCGCTTCGATCCGCTTCGCGATCTCTGCCTTCTGCTCGTCGCTGCGGCCCTCGAACCAGTGGATGTGAACGAAAGGCATCGGAGCGGCTAGGCGAGCGCCGGCTCCAGTTCGGCCTCGAGCCGCCGCTTCGGCATCGCGCCGACGATTTTCTTCGCGATCGCGCCGTCCCTGAAGAGGAGCAGGGTCGGGATCGAGAGGACTTCGTACTCGACCGCCGTCTGCTGGTTCTCATCGACGTTGAGGCTGAGGATCGTCAGGTCCTCCCGCTCGGCGTCGATCTCCTCGAGCACCGGGTGGACGACGCGGCAGGGACCGCACCACGGCGCCCAGAAGTCGACGAGCACGGGGCCCTCGGCCTCGAGCACGTCCGCTTTGAAGGTCGCGTCGGTCACGTCGGTGAGCTTGCCGGTCACTGGTATCGGTCTCCCGGGGGTCGAGGTTCAGCGCTCAATACTTCAGAAAGTATAGCGAGGCCCCGAACGGTGCGCGGCCCCTGCCATCGAAGTTAGAAGAGGCTAGCTTGCCGACATGACCAACGCCGAGATCGCCGCCGCCCTCGACGAGTTGGCCGTGCTCTACGAGCTCGACGGCGCCGTCAAATACAGGGTGCTGGCATACACCACTGCCGCTAAGGCGATCCGCGAGAGTCCCGTCTCCGTCGCCGAGCTGGCGGCGGCCGGCCGCGCCACCGAGATCCCCGGCGTCGGCAAGACGCTGGCCGAGAAGATCGATGCCCTGCTGGAGACGGGCGAGATCCCAGCGGCGGTAAAGCTGAAAGCGAAGTTCCCGCCGACCCTGATCGAGGTGACGCGGGTCCCCGGGCTCGGGGCGAAAACGGCGAAGCGGCTCTACGACGAGCTCGAGGTCTGTTCGCTCGAAGACCTGAAGAGGGCAGCCGAGGAA
>DASVWY010000297.1:0-2031 GCA_036392975.1 Solirubrobacterales bacterium
GTGGGCGGCGGCGATCTCCCCGATCGAGTGACCGGCGAGGAGGTCTGGCTTCAGGCCCTGGGAGGCCAGTGCCCTGGCCAACGCCACCTCGGTGGCGAAGATCGCCGGCTGGGCGAGGCTGGTGTGGTGCAGGCGCTCGGCTGCCTCAGGGGAGTCGTCGAAGACGATCTCCCTTATTGAGAGCCCCAGCTCTTGATCGAGCGCCTCGCAGGCCTCGTCATAGGCGGCGGCGTAGGCGGGATGGGATTCATAGAGCTCCTTGCCCATGCCCTGGCGCTGGGAGCCCTGGCCGCTGAACAGGTGGGCGAGCTTGGTGGACCTGGCGGTTGCCCGAAGGAGATTCGACGCTCCTTCCCCCTGGCTCAGTGCCTTCAGGGCGGCGAGCAGCTCCGCGCGGTCCTCGCCGATTGCCACCGCCCGTTTCTCGAAGTCGCTCCTGGTAGTGGCGAGGGAGTAGGCGAGGTCGGTGGGGTCGAGGTTCTCGTTGGCTTCGATGTGGGAGGCGAGGCGCGATCCCGCTTCCTGCAGTGCCGCATCGCTCTTGGCGGAGAGGACCAGCGGGATCGGGGTCGACAGCGGCGCCCTTTCGTCGCTCTCCGCGATCGCCGTGGGAGCGGGCGCTTCCTCCACGATCAGGTGCGCGTTGGTGCCGCTGATCCCAAAGGAGGAGACGCCGGCCCGGCGCGGTCCGTCGCCCGGCTCCCAGGGCTGGGGCTCCGCCAACAGCTCGATCTCTCCCTGAGACCAGTCGACTTTGGAGGTGGGGGCGTCGACGTGGAGCGTCTTCGGCAGGACGCCTTCCCGCATCGCCATCACCATCTTGATCACGCCCGCCGCGCCCGCCGCCGACTGGGCATGGCCGATGTTGGACTTGACCGAGCCGAGCTTCAGCGGCCGCTCGCGGTCCTGGCCGTAGGTGGCGAGCAGGGCGCCGGCCTCGATCGGGTCGCCGAGGGTGGTGCCGGTGCCATGGGCCTCGACCGCGTCGACGTCGTTGGGCTCCAGGCGTGCGTTTGCCAGCGCTTGACGGATCACTCGCTCCTGCGACGGCCCGTTGGGGGCGGTGAGTCCGTTGGAGGCGCCGTCCTGGTTGACGGCGGAGCCCCTCAGCAGGGCGAGAACCTCGTGGCCGTTCCGCTCCGCGTCGGAGAGCCGCTCCAGGGCAAGGATCCCCACGCCCTCCGACCAGCCCGTCCCGTCCGCCGCCTCGGCAAAGGACTTGCAGCGTCCGTCGGGGGCGAGCCCGCCCTGGTTGCCGAACTCGGCGAACATGAACGGGGTGGCGAGAACCGTGACGCCACCGGCCAGGGCCAGCGGGCACTCCCCTTGGCGCAGCGCCTGCGCCGCCAGGTGCATCGCCACCAGGGCCGAGGAGCAGGCGGTGTCGACGGTCAGCGCCGGCCCCTCGAGGCCGAGGGTGTAGGAGAGGCGCCCGGAGACGATGCTGGTGGCGCTGCCGGTCAGCCCGTAGCCCCCGATCATCGCCTCAACGCCCCCGTAGCCATTCTGGCCGGCCCCGGCGAAGACACCGGTTTCGCTCCCCCGCAGCGAGACCGGATCGATGCCGGCGTCCTCGAGCGCCTCCCAGGCGCTTTCCAGCAGCAGCCGCTGCTGTGGATCCATCGCCCTTGCCTCGCGGGGAGAGATGCCGAAGAAGGCCGCGTCGAAATCGCCCGCCCCGGCGACGAAGCCACCCTCGCGGGCAAAGCTCGCATCGGAGGCCCCGGACCCATCGTCTCCCAAGGCCCAACCGCGGTCTTTCGGGAACTCGGCGATGCCGTCGCCGCCCTCTGCGACGAGGCCCCACAGCGCCTCGGGCGAATCGACCCCGCCGGGGAAACGGCAGCTCATGCCGACGATCGCGATCGGCTCGTCGCTGCCGGCGTGGCGCTTGACCTGCGTGGCGGTCGCGCCGCTGTCGAGCGTGGTGCGGAGGTGCTCGGCGACGGCGGCCGGCGTCGGGTGGTCGAAGACCAGCGTGGCCGGGAGCGTGCCGCCGGTCAGTTGCGAGAGCGCGTTGCGCAACTCGAC
>DASVWY010000298.1:0-3068 GCA_036392975.1 Solirubrobacterales bacterium
CCGGCGGCGCGGGTTGAGCGATGCGTAGGGGTCCTGGAAGACCATCTGCGCCTGGCGCCGCAGCGGCTGCATCTGCCGGCGCGAGAGGCCGGCGATCTCGCGGCCCTCGAAGCGCACCGAGCCGGAGCTTGGCTTCAGCAGTTGCAGGATGCACCGTGAAAGGGTCGACTTGCCGCTGCCGGACTCACCGACCAGCCCCAGCGTTTCGCCGCTTTCGATCCGCAGGCTGACGCCGTCAACGGCGCGGACCCCGTCCTCCCGGCCCCGGCGCAGGGCCCGCCGCCCCAGCGGAAAGTGCTTGGCCAGGTCGGTCACCTCGAGCAGGGGCTCACGCTGCCGCGAAGGCCGCTGCGGGTGCGGATGGTCGAGGCGAATCACCGCACCCAGCAGGCTGCGCGTGTATGGGTCCTTGGGCGCGTAGAAGATGTCGTCGAGGCCGCCGCGCTCGACGATCCGCCCCTCGTGCATCACCAGCACCCGGTCGGCGATCTCGGCGACGACGCCGAGGTCGTGGGTGATCAGCAGCGTCGCCAGATTGCGCTCGCGGTTGAGACGGCGCAGCAGCTCCAGGATCTGCGCCTGGACCGTCACGTCGAGGGCCGTCGTCGGCTCGTCGGCGATCAGGATCTCCGGCTCCAGCGCCAGCGCCATCGCGATCATCGCCCGCTGCCGCTGGCCGCCCGAGAGCTGGTGCGGATAGGAGTCGACCCGCCGTGCCGCTTCCGGGATCTCGACCGCCTCCAGCATCTCGACCGCCAGCCCCCGCGCTTCGCCCTCGTCGAGGTCGTCCCGGTGCGCCCGCACCGCCTCGACGATCTGCGCGCCGACCCGGTAGATCGGGTTGAAGGACGTCATCGGGTCCTGGAAGACCATCGCGATCCGCGCCCCTCGCACCGCTTGTAAATCGGCTTCGCTGGCGCTCAACAGCTCCCTCCCGCCCAGGCTCGCCGAGCCCTCGATCCGCGCGTTGGGCGAGCGGGTCAGGCCGACGATCGTCTGCGCGGTGACGCTCTTGCCGGAACCGGACTCGCCGACGATCGCCAGCACCTCGCCGGCAGCGAGGTCGAAGGAGACGCCGTCGACCGCCTGGACCGGGCCGCCTTCGGTGGCGAAGGCGACGCGCAGTTCGCGCACCGAGAGCAGCGGCTCGCTCACCGGTCCGCTCTCATCGTGCCGACTCTCCCAGCCTGATCCGCGGATCGAGGTAGGCGTAGGCGACGTCGACCAGGGTGTTGAAGAGGACGACGAAGAAGGCGCCAAACAGGGTCACGCCCATGATCGGCGGCAGGTCGAGGTTGGCGATCGAGTCGGCCGCGTACTGACCGACGCCCTGCAGGTTGAAGACCGCTTCGGTGATGATCGCGGCGCCGCCCAGGATGGAGGCGAAGTCGAGGCCGAAGAGGGTGACGATCGGGATCAGCGAGTTGCGCAGGACGTGCCGCACCCGCACGTCGCGCTCGCTGAGGCCCTTGGCGCGCGCGGTCCGCACGTGGTCCTCCTCCATCGCCTCGATCATGTTCGAGCGCAGGACGCGGCTGTAGAAGCCGACGAAGAGGACCGCCACGCTCAGCCACGGCAAGGCCAGGTGATAGGCCCAGTCGAGCGGGTCTTCGCTCAGCGGCACGTAGCCGCCGGTGGGGAAGAGGCCGGTCTCGATCGCGAGGAAGTAGAGGCAGGCAGGTGCCAGCAGGACGACCGGCATCGAGAGGCCGACCAGGGCTGCGATCGTCAGCATGCGGTCGGCCAGGCGGCCGGCGTGGACGGCCGAGAGGTAGCCGAAGAGGAGGCCGAGCAGGAGCCAGATGACCGCGGCGCCGAGGCAGAGCGAGAAGGTGGCAGGCAGCCCTTCCCAGATCTGTTCGCTGACGTTGACCTCGCTCGAGTACGAGACCAGCTCGCCGCTGAAGACGAGCTTCATCATCGTCAGGTACTGGACCGGCAGCGGCTCGTCGAAGCCCCACGTCTGTTCGACGTTGGCGACGAGCTCGGGCGTGCGGTTCTTGCCGGCGATCGCCGCCGCCGGGTCGTAGCTGGGAAGGACGGCGAAGATCGCGAAGACGATCACCGAGATCGCGAAGAGGACGAGGACCATCCCGGCGAGCCGCCTGAGCACGAAACGGAGCATCAGGCCGCTTCTCGCTCTGGCTCGTAGGTGCCGGTGTGCGCCTCGAGGCGGACCTTGGCGCGGGGGTTGATCGCGTCCCGCAGCCCGTCGCCGAAGACGTTCACCGAGAGCACGGTGAGGAAGATCAACGCGCCGGGGAGGATCGTCAGCAGGGGCGCCGTTGCCAGCACTTCGACGCCGTCGGCGATCATCGATCCCCAGGAGCTCTCCGGTTCCTGCACGCCGGCGCCGAGGAAGGAGAGGCCGGCCTCGAGCAGCATCGCGTTGACGACATTGAGAGTGGCGAGGACGATCGCCGTCGGCAGCAGGTTCGGCAGCAGCTCGCTCCACATCACCCGCAGCGGTCCCGATCCCTGAGCCACCGCGGCCTCGACGAACTCGCGCTCGCGCAGGGCCAGCACCTCGCCGCGCAGCGGCCGGGCGACGTACGGGACGAGCACGAAACCGATGACCAGCAACGGCAGCAGGGTCGAGCCGCTGGAGATGTTGATCGGGCCGATCTGGATACCTGAGATCGCCAGTGCCGTCCCCAGGGCGATGCCGAGCAGCATCACCGGGAAGGCCCAGACGATGTCGAGGGCACGCGAGATCAGCGCGTCGGTCCAGCCCCGGTAGTAGCCCGCCAACAGCGCCAACGCGAGCGCCAGCAGGGTCGTGATCAGGGTCGAGCCGATGCCGATCGTCAGCGAGGTCCTGCCGCCGTACATCAGCCGCACCATCTCGTCGCGGCCGAGGCGGCCGTCGGCGCCGAGGAGGAAGCGGCCCTCGGCACCGAACCAGACCGGGCCGATCGGGGTCCCGTCGGCTTCGACGACTTCCCGGGTCTCGCCGTCGACCTCGATCTTCTCGGTGGTGTGGGTCTCGTTGGGGCCCGTGTGAGCGACCCGGTCCGCCCAAACCGGCGCCGCCAGCACGAAGACGACGATGGCCGCGAAGAGCCCGA
>DASVWY010000299.1:0-6824 GCA_036392975.1 Solirubrobacterales bacterium
AAGCAGAAAGGCAAGCGCTGCAAAGCGGGTATGCGGAAGGTCCGCCGTAAAGGCAAGGTCCGCTGCGTGAGGAAAGTCAAACGGCCGGCCAAGCGGAGGGCGGCGCGATGAGGTTTCCCGAGCAAGGCCACATCCACACGATCTGCACGCGCGTGCAGTTCGCGCTCGTCTGCGCCTTGGCAGCGGCACTTCTCGCCGCCGCTCCCGCCAGCGCCGACTTCGGCCTCTCGAATATCGAGGTCGCCTTCGTCGAAGCTGACGGCACGGCGGCAAGGCAGGCTGGCTCTCACCCGTTCGCGATGAGAACCGCCTTTGAGGTCAACAGTCAGATCGGGCCCAAAGGTGGACCTGTCGTCGATGGAGCGATCAGGGACCTCGACATCACGATGCCCGCTGGCTTCACCGGCAACCCGACGGCGGTGCCGCGTTGCGAGACGCTTGAGTTTTTGACCGAAGAAGGCAGCGGCCATCCCAGCTGCTCGGACAGCACCGCGGTCGGAGTTCTCACCGTCGAGGTTGGCGAAGGCGGGCCGGTGACGGGCGAAGAAACCGTCGCCGTATACAACCTGCGGCCATCCCCCGGCGTCGCCGCGAAACTCGGCTTCATCGTCGCCGAGGTGCCGGTGACCCTCAACGTCGGCGTCACCTCCACCCACCCGTACAACGTCATCGCTTCGCTTCGCAACACCTCTCAGATCACCGAAGTGCTGAGCGCGGTGACGACGCTGTGGGGCAACCCCGCCGACTCCGCCCATGATTCAGAACGCGGCCGTTGCGCCTACAGCAACGTCACCGGCAACTGCCCGGCCGGGATCCCGACCCGCCCCTTCCTCACCTTGCCGCGCAGCTGCGACGGTCCGCTTCTCACCACCTTCAGCGCCCTCTCGTGGTGGAGCGGGAACCCCGAAAGCCCCGGCCCTCCGGTCGCCTTCTCCGAGACGGTGCAGAGCCCCGGCATGACCGGCTGCTCCAAACTCCGCTTCTCGCCGCTCCTGGAGGCGCTGCCGAGCAGCGATCACGCCGATAGCCCCACCGGCCTTGCCGTCAACCTCGACGTCGAAGACCCCGGCCTTCAGAACCCCGCGGGCACCGCTCACTCCGATGTCATCGAGACGGTCCTTGCCCTGCCTGAGGGGATGACCGCCAACCCCTCGCTGGCCGAAGGCCTCACCACCTGCACCCCCGCCGACCTGGGTCGCGAGACGCTCGCCTCCGCACCGGGGGAGGGCTGCCCGCAGGCGTCGAAGATCGGCGCCCTCGAGGTCGAAACCCCGATCCTGGAGGGCAAGGTCCTGCACGGCGCGATGTTCATCGCCACCCAGGACGACCCGACGACGCCGCAGCTTGGGGCCGAGAACCCCTTCGACTCCCTGCTGGCCTTCTACATCGTGATCAAGGACCCCGAGGTCGGCGCGATCGTCAAGCAGCCGGGTCTGATCGAACCCGATCCGGCGACCGGGCAGCTGGTGACCTACCTCGAAGACCTGCCCCCGGTGCCGCTCTCCCACGTTCGCCTGGCGCTGCGCGAGGGCGGCCGCAGCCCCCTCGTCACCCCGCCGAGCTGCGGCACCTTCACCTCCGAGGCAGAACTCGTCCCCTCCGGCGAGCCGGCAAGCGCTCTTGTCGTGCCCTTTTCCTTCCAGATAACTCGGGGCGTCGGCGGCGGCCCCTGTCCCCCTGCGGGGGCGCCGCCGTTCGCCCCGGGATTCAGAGCCGGGGCGATCAACAACAACGCCGGCTCCTACTCGCCCTTCCACATGCGCCTGACCCGCCGCGACGGCGACCAGGACCTGACCCGCTTCGATGCCACCCTGCCGCCCGGCATGATCGCCAAGCTGGCCGGGGTGGAGAAATGCGCAGACGCGGCGATCGCAACCGCCAAAACGAAGACCGGACGAGTCGAGCTCGCATCCCCCAGCTGCCCGGCCAACTCCCAGATCGGCAACGTCAAGGGCGGCGCGGGGGTCGGCTCCCAGCTCACCTACGCCGCTGGCAAGCTTTACCTCGCCGGCCCGGTTGCCGGCGCGCCGCTCTCGGTCGTCGGCATCGTGCCCGCGGTGGCCGGACCGTTTGACGTCGGCACCGTCGTCGTCCGCCAGGCGCTGCGGGTCGACCCCAAGAGCGGCGAGGCAAGCGTCGACGGCGCCAGCTCCGATCCGATTCCCCACATCCTCGCCGGCATCCCCCTGCGGGTTAGGGACATCCGTGTCGACGTCGACCGCTCTCAGTTCACTCTCAACCCAACCAGCTGCAATCGCTTCGCCACCCAGGCTCAGATCTGGGGCGGGGGCTCTGCGCTCTTCAGCACCGCCGACGACGCCCCGGTCTCCCGTACCGCCCCCTACCAGGCCGCCAACTGCTCGCGACTCGGCTTCAAGCCGCGCGTCTCGCTGAACCTCAAAGGCGGGACCAAACGCGGCGGCCATCCGGCGCTCAGAAGCGTCTACCGACCCCGGCCCGGCGACGCCAACCTGGCCGGCCTGGTCGCTCGCCTACCGCGCTCTGCCTTCCTCGACCAGGCCCACATCAGGACGATTTGCACCCGCGTGCAGTTCGCCGCCGACAACTGTCCCAAAGGCGCGATCTACGGCAACGCCACCGCCTTCACCCCGATCCTTGATGAGCCCCTGAGCGGCCCCGTCTACCTGCGCTCCTCCGATAACAACCTGCCCGACCTGGTCTTAGACCTGCACGGGCTGGTCGACATCGAGGTCTCGGCCCGCATCGACTCGATCAAGGGCGGGATCAGGGCCACCTTCGAGAAGGCCCCCGACGCCCCCTTGAGCAAAGCGGTGCTGAACATGCAGGGCGGCAAAAAGGGCCTGATCGTCAACAGCAGGAGCCTCTGCGCCGGTACCAACCGGGCCAAGATCGCGCTTGAGGCCCAGAGCGGGAAGGTGCGTAAGCTGAGGCCGGTCGTTCGGGCGACGGGGTGCGCGAAGTCCAGGCGCGGCGGCTTGCGGCGCTAGGGCTTTCCGGACGACGAATGCCCCAACGCCGCACTGCTTCCTGTCGCTCCTGAGATACGCTGCCGGGCGCATGGGTAAAGAGGAGAAGATCGAGATGGAGGGCGAGATCACCGAGGCCCTCCCGAACACGATGTTCCGGGTCAAACTGGATAACGACCACGAGGTGCTTGGGCACATCTCGGGGAAGATGCGCCGCCACTACATCCGCATCCTGCCCGGCGACCGGGTCAAGATCGAGCTGTCGCCGTACGACCTCGACCGGGGCCGCATCACCTACCGCTACAAATAGCTCGCATCGGCGGCGGGGTCGGGGTCCGCTAACTCCGCGATGAGCGCGGACCAAGCGAAGTCCTTGGCGCCGAGGCCCGTTCCGTCCCTCGGGTCGTAGTACTCGCGCAGGCCCTCCCGCTCCACCGCGCCGATCGGGCCGGCGCCCATCCGCTCCGCCTCCTGGTGGTAGCCCAGGCGCCTCAGACCCAGCCAGACGAGCCAGGCGGTGTTGATCCAGGTCGGTCCGCGCCAGTAGCGGCGGATTGGACCGCGGCCGCCGTTCGGCTCGTAGCTCGGCTCGCAGACGGCGACGGAGGGCGGCGCCACCGGGGTCAGGAACTCGTCCTCGGCCAGCAGGTGCTCCTCGACTAGGCGCCTGCCGATCTCCTCCGGCAGATCAGGCAAGGCCAGCGGGACCAGCGCCGCGCAGGTGAGCACACCCGGACGGGCGCCGCCCGGCTGCACCTCGTCGAAGAAGGCGCCGCGGCGCTCGTCCCACAGCCGCTCGACCAGGGCCGGCGTCGGCGACGGACGCCCCAGCGCCTGCAGCGAGAGCGACCAGAGCGTGTTGACGATGACCTCGCAGACCACCGGGCCGCCGCCGTCCCGCACTCGCCGCGCGTCGAAGTCGAGCTTGCGATTGCGGTGCACCAGGAAGGGGAAGCCGATGCGGCCGTTCGCGCTGCGGCCCCAGACCGGGTCGAACTTCGGCGAGGCGTCGAGGCCGGACTCATCGGGCTGGAGAATCCAGAGCAGGCCGTCGCCGTCGAGGTCGCGGTTGGCGCTCAGCCAGTCCGCCTGCGCGGCGATCCGCGGCTCGGTGCCGGGATCGCCGATGGCGATCCGCCAGGCCCAGGCCAGCAGCGGCGGCTGGATCGTCCCGGTCTGGAGGGAGCTGCGCGAGGCGACGTTGTAGAAGGAGAGCCGGGAGAGCGAGACCGGCCTGTCCCAGAAGACGGTGTGGCCGATGAAGCCGTCCTCCCGCTGCGCCGCCAGCAGCGTCTCCAGCTCCAGCCGGGAGCGGGTCGGGTCGAAGCGACGCCAGGCGATCGCCGCGAAGCAGGAGTCCCAGTACCACTGCCAGGGGTAGCGCTCCGGGCTCGGTCGCGTGTAGGCAAACCGGAGTTCGTCCCGCTCGCCTTCGAGCCAGTTCCGGCGCAGGACCCGCTCGGCTGCGTCGACGGTGCTCACACCGCGGTGCGGCGCATCCCGCGCAGCGACAGCGCCCCCACCGTCGCCAGCATCCCCGCAAGGGCGACGATCGCCGGCCAGGTTTCCTCCCAGGTGACCGTGCCGATGAATCCCTGCCGCACCGCGTCGACGACCAGGGTCATCGGGTTGAGCCGGGCGATGTCCTGCAGCCAGCCCTGCAGCAGCTCCATCGGCGCGTAGGCGGTCGTCATCAGGATCAGCGCCAGCATCCCCGCCTGCATCAACGGCGCCGCCGACTGGCTCTTGTAGCGCAGCGCCAGGGCCGAGGCGTAGCAGGCGGCGACCGCCGCGGTGACGGCGACCATCGCGTAGGTGAGGACGAGGCCGTCGAGCCCGGGCCAGTGGGCGCCGATGCCGAAGCCGACCAGCAGCACCGCGGAGGCCGGGATGAAGGCCCGCAGGCTGGCGGCGAGCACCATCCCGCTCAGCAGCACCCAGCGCGGGGCGGGGGAGACGAGCAGGCGGTCGAGCCAGCCCTGCTCGATGTCGCGCGCCAGGTTGACGCCGGTTGCGGCCCCGGTGAAGCCGGCTCCCTGCAGGACGCTGACCGGAACCAGGAAGCTCGCGTAGCTGTCGGTGGTGAAGCCAGTCAGCTGGGTGAGGCTGCCGAAGACGCCGTTGAGGCCGAGGAAGAAGATGGTGGGGGCCAGCACGCCCGGGATCGCGGCGCCCGGCACCCGCAGCAGCTCGTTCTTGGAGCGGTCGACGAGGGCCAGGATCGTGCCGATGTCCTGCCGCCGCACGATCAGCCCACCTTCAATCGGTGGCGCAGGGCACGGGCGCTGAGCAGCAGCGAGAAGGCGGCTATCCCGAGGATCGCCAGCACCGCATCGAGCACGTCGGTGCCGTTCAAGCCAGTGACGATCGGCTCGCGGATCCCCTCGACGACGAAGCTGAGCGGGTTGTACTTGGCGATCGTCTGGGCCGGCTCGACCATCAGCCCCTCCGGAAAGAAGGCGGTCGAGAGGAAGAGGACGACGAAGACCAGCGGGAACATCCCTTGCACGATGCTCGCCTGGCCGGTCCGCAGGGCAACCGACGCGCCGAGGCCGCCGATCGCCACCGTCGCCGCGGTGGCGAGGGCGATCGCCACCAGCGCGCCCGGCACGCCGCCGGCGATCTCGGCGCCGAAGATCAACCCCACCACCAGGAACCAGAGCGCGGACGCGAGGCCAAGCGCCGCGGTCCCGGCCAGGCGGCCGAGGACGACCGCGTAGCGGGAGATCGGAGCCGCGAAGAGGCGGTCGGTGAAGCCCATCTCGATGTCGACGGCCAGCGCGATCCCGCCGCTGTTCGCCGCCAGCATCAGCGATTGCATGATCGCCCCGGCGAGCATGAACTGGAGGAAGCTCTGGACGGGCGGGAAGCCCGGCAGATCGACGGCGGCGCCCGCCCCGCCGGTCTGGATCGCCAGCAGCAGGGTCGGGAAGACGATGATCGGCGCCATCAGCTGCGGGCGCCGGAAGGTCTGGCGGACCGAACGCGCTCCGAGCGCCGCCACCACCCGCAGGTTCGTCGCCAGGCCGCTCACGCCGCAGCCGGCTCCCCCTCGCCGCGCTCCTCGTCCCGCTCCAGGTGGTGGCCGGTTTTGTTGACGAAGACGTCGTCGAGGGTCGGCTGGACCAGCTCCAGCGAGGCGACCTCGATGCCGGCCTCGTCGAGCGCGCGCACGACCCGCGGGATGTCGGCGGCGCCGCGCTCGACCTCGACCAGGACCGTGCGGCCGTCCTTGGGTGGCATCAGCTTGCCGATGGCGCCGCAGACCTCCTCCGCCTTCGCGATCGAGCCCTCCTCGAGCTGCAGCTGGATGTGCGGGTTGCCCACCTCGGCTTTGAGCGACTCCGGCGTGCCTTCGGCGACCAGCCTGCCGCGGTCGATGATCGAGACATGGTCCGCCAGCTGGTCGGCCTCCTCCAGATACTGGGTGGTGAGGAAGACCGTGGTGCCGTCGTCGTTCAGCTCTCGGACCTCCTCCCAGATCGTCTTGCGGCTGACAGGATCGAGGCCCGTGGTCGGCTCGTCCAGGAAGAGGACCCGCGGCCGGTGCACGAGGGCGGCCGCAAGATCGAGCCGGCGCTGCATGCCGCCGGAGTAGGTGCCGACGCGCCTGTCGGCGGCGGCGACGAGGTCGACTCGCTCCAGCAGCTCGTCGGCTCGGCGGCGGCCCTCGGCGTTGGGGATTCCCTGCAGGGTCGCCTGCAGCCGGATCAGCTCGCGGCCGGTCATCAGCGGGTCGAGCGCCGCCTCCTGCAGCGCGACGCCGATCGAGGCGCGCACCGCCCGCGCCTCACGGACCACGTCGTGCCCGGCCACGGTGGCGCTGCCGCCGGTCGGCAGCAGCAGCGTCGTCAGCATCCGCACCGTCGTCGTCTT
>DASVWY010000300.1:0-4667 GCA_036392975.1 Solirubrobacterales bacterium
GAAGACGACACTCGGTTTGAAGCGCTGCATCGTTTCCAGCATCCGGCCCGCCTCCTTGCAATCGGCAAGGACCGACTCGCAGCTGGCGAAGTGACGCTCCTCGACCATCTCGCGATCGATCTGGAAGAGGTTGTCCTCGGCGTGGTCGAGCATCACCAGCAGCCGCGGCTTGACCTGGGCGATCTGGCGGCAGAGCTCGGAGCCGATCGAGCCGCCGGCGCCGGTGACGAGGACGATGCGGTCGCGCAGGTAGGCGCCGACCCGGTCCAGCTCGACGACGATCGGGTCGCGTCCCAGCACGTCCTCGACCTGCACCTCGCGCAGCTGCTTGTTGAGCTGGACGCCGCCGCGCAAGAGCTCGAAGACGGTCGGCAGGGTGCGGACGCGGACCTCGCGCTCGCGGCAGGCGGCGACGACCTGGGCGCGCAGCGTCCCCGGCGCCGAGGGGATCGCGATCACCACCTCGTCGGGCTCGGTCTCGTCGAGGATCGTCTCGATCTGCGCCGTCGTCCCCAGCACCTTCAGCCCCAGCATCCGCATCCCCTGCTTGCGGGCGTCGTCGTCGACGAAGCCGATCGCGGTGGCGCCGAGGTTGGGGTTGAGCTGCAGCTCGCGGACGACCATCTGGCCGCCGGAGCCGGCGCCGATCACCAGCACCTCGTGTTTGGGCAGGCGGTGGCCGTGCGAGGGTCGCTCGACGATCAGCCGCACCGCGAGGCGGGCGCCCGCGATCAAGAGCAGGCTGAGGACGAAGTCCATCACGGCGACCGAGCGGGGGAGGTCGGGCCCGAAGGGCTGCAGGACGGTGAAGAGGACGACGAGGAGGGCGCTGGCGACGGCGACGGCGCGGACGATCGTCAGGAAGTCGCTGCCGCTGACGTAGCGCCACCACTTCTGGTAGAGCCCGAAGGCGGCGAAGACCGCAACCTTGCCGAGCGCGACGAAGCCGACCGCCTGGAGGAAGAGGGTCTCGTATCGTGGCGGCATCCCGCCCGCGTCGAGGAAGCGCAGGCGGAAGGCCAGGTAGAAAGCGAGCGCGACGAGGAGCGCGTCGGCCGCCACCTGGAGGACCCGATTGCGGTAGACAGGATGGTTCAACCGGTGCATGGAGGCCGCCCGAGTTTAGTTCCTGCCGGCCCCGATCCCTACAATCCGCCGCTCTTCGCATGCTCCCACTCGCCAGCGTCACCGACTTCTTCCTCGACCCGATCGTCAACGCGGGGACCGACTTCATCAGCTCGACCGGGCTGCCGGCGGTCTTCATCTTGATGGCGCTCGAGTCCGCCTGCCTGCCCGTGCCGAGCGAGGCGATCATGCTTTTCGCCGGCTCCAGCGTCGCGGCCGGGGAGCTGACGATGTTCGGCATCGTCGCCGCCGGCGTGCTCGGCAACCTGGTCGGCTCCTGGGCCGCCTACGCCGTCGGCTACTACGCCCGCCTCGACCTGCTCGAGAAGAACCGGTTGATCCACCTGCCGCCCAGGTACCTGAAATGGGCCGACGACTGGTTCGAGCGCTACGGCGACGCGACCGTCTTCTTCACCCGCATGCTGCCGATCATCCGCACCTTCATCTCGCTGCCGGCCGGCGTCGCCAAGATGCCGTTCTGGCGCTTCACCGTCCTGACCCTGCTCGGCTGCATCCCCTGGGTGCTGATGCTGGGACTGATCGGCGAGGCCGTCGGCCACAACTGGGAGGAGTGGCGGGAGAAGCTGCACTACCTGGACTACGCCGTCGTCGCCGCGGTCCTCGGGGGAGCGATCTACCTGCTGATCCGCCGCTACCGCGGCGGTGGGCCGGGGACGACGCCGGAGACGGCCGCCGAGGAGCGTCCCGGCCCGGGCGAGGCGGCGTCCTCGAGCAGCGGCGCTTGAGCGTCGCCGCCGACGGCAGGATCCCAACCGCCCGGGCGCTGGCGCTGGGGTTCGTCCAGGGACCGGCCGAGCTGCTGCCGGTCTCCAGCTCGGCCCACATCGTGCTCCTGCCCTGGCTGGCGGGCTGGGACTGGGAGCATCTCGACCCCGAGGTGCGCAAGAGCTTCGAGGTGGCGCTGCACGCGGGCGCGGCGGCGGCATTGTTGATCGGCCAGCGGCAGACCATCGCCGAGGAGCTGCGCTCCTTCGACGGCCGCCGCGCGCTCGTCCTCGGCCTCTCCTTTCTGCCGGCAGCGGTCGTCGGCTACACCCTGGAGCGGCCGATCGAGCAGCGGCTCGGCGGCCCGCGCACCACCGCGCTCGGCCTCCTGGCCGGCGCCGCGGCAATGCTCGCCGCCGACACGCGGCCGCAGCGCCGCGGTCGCGGCGACGCCGGAGCGGCCGACGGCCTGGCGCTCGGGGTCGCCCAGGCCGCCGCCCTGGCCCCGGGCGTCTCGCGCAACGGCGTCACCCTGGCGGCGGCGCGCTGGCGCCGCTTCTCCCGCGACCAGGCCAACCTGCTCTCGCGCACGATCGCCCTGCCGATCATCGTCGGAGCCACGGTCCTCAAGGGCGTCCGCCTACGCCGACGCGGCGCCTCGCCGCAACTGCGGCGTTCGATGGCGATCGGCGCCACCGCCTCCTTCGCCTCGACCCTCGCCTCCCAGCGCCTGATCCGCCTCGTCGAGCGCGATCGGGCGCTGTGGCCGTACGCGGCCTATCGTGCTGCCTTGGCGCTGCTGGTGCTACGGAAACTTCGTCGTTAGCAGCTAACTCCAAATCTTGGAGAAACTTGGAGTTGATTTGGAGTTGAGCTACAATTCCAAATCTTGGAGAAACTTGGAGTTGATTTGGAGTTGGGATGTTCGTAGCCAAAGCGCCTTCCCTGCCCGACCTCATCGAGGAGCTCGGCCCAAATGCCTTGTCCCGCGTCGTCGAGGCAACGCGGGGGCTCCCCGCCAGCGATAAGTACCTTCACTGGGACAAGCTGCGCCACTTGGAGCCGCCAAGCGATCTGAGCAGCGTCGAATGGTGGCTCAGAATCAAGTTTCCTCGCATTGCCGAAATGCGGCCCCTGCCGCTCACCGATCCCGATGGCACCCCCTTCACCTTCGGGCTGCCGGATGTCGTTCTCCGGCACTTGCATCACATAGACCAGCGATGCAGCGGGGAGGTGGCGATGGACGAGGTGGTCACCTCCGAACAACAGGCAGGCCAACGGTTCCTCGTCAACTCGTTGATGGAGGAGGCAATCCGGTCGAGCCAGCTCGAGGGTGCGACGACCTCGCGGCGAGTGGCTAAGGAGATGCTGAGGACCGGGCGCAAACCGCGGAATCGCAGTGAGCGGATGATTGCCAACAACTATCGCGCGCTCCAATTCATGCGTGAGGAGATGGGCGACACACTCGATTTGGATTCGATCTTGGAGCTGCACCGGATCGTCACCGAGGGAACGCTGGATAATCCCTCGGCCGCGGGACGGCTTCAACGGCCCGATGAGGAGCGGGTCGCGGTCTACGACCGAGACGGTGACGACCTCCCGATCCACAGACCTCCTCCGGCCGAGCAACTGCCCGAGCGCATGCGTCTCCTCTGCGACTTCGCCAACGAAAAGGATGCTGGCGAGCAGTTCATCCATCCCGTGATTCGAGCGATCCTCCTGCACTTCTGGCTCGCCTACGACCATCCCTTTGAGGATGGCAATGGTCGTACTGCTCGAATCCTTTTCTTCTGGCTGATGCAGCGGCGCGGCTACTGGCTGATCGAGTACCTGCCGATTTCCCCAATCTTGCGCAAAGCGCCGGGGAAGTACACGCGGGCATTCATGGAGACCGAGACCGACAGCGGCGATACCACCTACTTCCTCATCCATCAGCTCGAAACGATTGAGCGGGCACTCGATGAGCATGACGTCTATCTCCAGCGCAAGATCGCTGAAGTACGCGATGTGGAGCGATTGCTGCAGGACGCCGATGGCTTCAACCATCGACAGCTAGCCTTGCTCACCGATGCCGTCCGGCATCCGGAGGGAAGCTACTCATTCACCAGTCACGCGATGAGCCACCGCGTGACCCACGAGACCGCCCGCTCCGATCTGCGCAACTTAGTTGACCGCGGCTTGCTGGCTCGACGGCGGAGAGGCCGGAAGCACATCTTCGAACCCGTCTCCGATCTACCGAAGCGCCTGAAAGAATCGCCCGCGTGAGCGACGACGCCTACGCGAAGGCCGGGGTCGACCAGGGGGCGGCGGACTCCGCGGTCGCCGGGCTGGTGCGGGCGCTGGGCGCGATCGAGCTGGGACGGCCATCGCGGCAGGTGCCGCTGCCGGGGCACTACGCGAGCGTGATCCGGCTCGACGAGCGGATCGGCATCGCGCTCTCGACCGACGGCGTCGGCACCAAGCTGCTGGTCGCCGAGCAGCTGGAGCGCTTCGACACGGTCGGCATCGACTGCGTCGCGATGAACGTCAACGACGTGATCTGCGTCGGCGCCGAGCCGCTGGCGATGCTCGACTACATCGCGATCGAGCGCGCCGACCCCGAGGTCTGCGAGCAGATCGGCATCGGCCTGGCCCGCGGCGCCGAACTGGCCGGGGTCGAGATCCCCGGCGGCGAGCTGGCCCAGCTCGGCGACATGGTGCGCGGCTTCGACGTCGCCGGCGCCTGCTTCGGCACCGTGGCGCTCGATGAGGTCGTCGACGGGTCCGCGGTGCGCCCGGGCGATCCGGTCATCGGGCTCCCCTCCTCCGGCATCCAC
>DASVWY010000301.1:0-8212 GCA_036392975.1 Solirubrobacterales bacterium
GCGCCGCGCCGCCAGCGGCGGTGCGGGCTAGCCGCTGGATGGGCCTGCGAATCGACGAGGGGGAGCTGCGGCGGCGCGCCGTCGAGGGGATCCGCGACGAGGTCGAGGCGTTCGGCAGCGGCCACCCCGAGTCGCGGCTGATCCGGCGCGACGGCCTGCTCGCTTCGCTGACGCCGGCCTCGCCGCAGCGCTCCCTCTTCAACTCGGTCTTCTACGAGGACCCGGCCGCACTCGCCGCCGAGGTCGACTCGCTCGGGGAGCTCTACGACTCGCATGGGATCGCCGCTTGGACGGTCTGGGTCCCCGACGAGGACCGCGAGACGGCGCGGCTGCTGGCCGAGCGCGGGCACGCGCTCGACGCGGCCCCGCGGGCGATGGCGATGGAGCTGACCGACGTCGCCGCCGCGCCGCCGCCGCCGGCCGGCATCGAGCCGGGGCCGTGCGAAGCCGCCGTTGCCGCTGACCTCAACGACCGCGCCTACGGCTACGGCCCCGACGGCTTCCGCGCCGGCCTCGCCGGCGAGACGACGATCCGCTGGCGGGGTGCCTACGCCGACGGCGAGCCGGTCGGCTGCATCGGGACCATTGCCGTCGGCGACGACTGCTGCATTACGGGGGTGGCGACGCCGCCCGAGCACCAAGGCCGTGGGGTCGCCGGCTGGCTGCTGCGCCGGGCGCTCGTCGAGGCGCGCGATGAGGGGATGCGGACTGCCTCGCTGCAGGCAACCAAAGCCGGGGCGCCCCTATACGAACGGCTCGGCTTCGCCGACTTCGGCTTCGTCGAGATGTGGGAGCTGCGGCGATGAGCGAGAAGGAGAGCAAGCGGCCGCTCTGGCGGGACCCGAAGCGATTCTGGCGAGAGCGGCGGCGCCTGGCGCTGACGCTGATCGCCACTGCCCTGGTCCTCCTCGGCGGCGGCATCGCGCTCGCCTACGAGCTGTTGAAGCGACCGCCGGACATCCATAACCCGGACGTCGCCTTCACGCCGCAGAAACCGAAGGTGCAGAAGGCGAAGACGGTCAGCTGGCCGCTCTACGGCTTCGACCGCCCCCGCACCCGCTACCTGCCCTCGAAGCGGGTCAAGCCGCCCTTCCGCAGGACCTGGCGCTACAAGGACGGGCCGCTGCTCGAGTTCCCCCCCGTGGTCGCCCGCGGCAAGCTCTACTTCGTCGACAACAGCGGCTACGCGATCTCCCTCGACGCCGACACCGGCAAGCAGCTCTGGCGGCGGCGGATCGGTCGCCTCAACGCCTCCTCCCCGACCTATCACCGCGAGCGCCTCTACATCGTCAACCTCGTCCCCGGCCATGTGCTGAAGCTCGACGCCCGGACCGGCAAGACGATCTGGAAGCGCTCGCTGCCGGGCCGGGCCGAGTCCTCGCCGGTCGTCGTCGGCCGCAGCCTCTACTTCGGCTGCGAGGACGGGCAGCTCTACTCGCTCAGCACCCGCAACGGCAACGTGCGCTGGAGAACCGGCCTGGGCGGGCCGGTGAAGGCCGCGCCGGCCTACTACGGCGGCACCCTCTACGTCGGCGACTACGGCGGCTACATGAACGCGGTCGACGCCAAGAGCGGCGAGCTGCGCTGGCAGAGCGACTCCCTCGGGCAGGGCTTCGGCACCTCGGGCGCCTTCTACTCCACCCCCGCGGTCGCCTTCGGTCGCGTCTACGCCGGCAACAACGACACCCGGGTCTACAGCTTCGACCGCCGCGACGGGACGATCGCCTGGACCTACTCGACCGGCGGCTACGCCTACTCGGGACCGGCCGTCGCCAACACCAGGCGCACGCCGCCAACCGTCTACATCGGCTCCTTCGACGGCAACGTCTACGCCCTCGACGCGAGGGACGGTGAGCCGCGCTGGATCCGCTCCGCCGGCGGCCAGGTGATCGGCTCGCTGACCGCGATCGGCGAGATCGTCTACGCGGCCGAGTTCACCGACACCTCGACCACCGGCTACTCGATGAAGACCGGCAAGACCGTCTTCCGCTACCCCCGCGGCACCTACACCCCCGCCGTCTCCGACGGCCGCCGCCTCTACCTGGTCGGCTACTCGAGCATCACCGCCCTGGTCCCCTACAAGTACAAAGCGGCGGTGGCCGAGCGGCGCAGGGCGCCTAGCGTCGCTTCGGGGCAAGGCCGCCCGGGGGCGGAGGCGGGGCCTTAGGCGGGAAGGGGGCGAAGGAGGGGATGCGCGGGTGGTGCAGCCAGTTGCGCAGGACCGAGAGGCTGGCCGGGTAGTTCTGGATCCGGTAGCTGCTGGTGGAGCCGAAGTCCTGGTAGTAGACGAGCATCTTGCAGCGCCGGTGGCGGTCGACCCAGGTCAGCAGCTTGCGGACGAAGGTGGGATCGTCGCCGCCGGAGACGCCCCACTCCGGTAAGGCGAAGGGCTTGTCCTCGTAGCGGCGGTAGAGCCCGGCCAGCGCTTTCCAGTCCTGGTTGTCGGAGTAGATGTCGGTGCCGACCCAATCGACGTAGTCGCTGCCCGGGTAGAAATGTCGGGGCCGGTTCTGAGGCACGGTCGGCGAGCCGGCGGGCAGCGTGCTCCAGAGCAGGGCGACCGGTGCCTTCGGCAGGCCGCCGACGTCGCTGCGCAACGGCGGCAGCCCCGTCTGCGCCAGGCGCGCGTCGATCTCCCCCCGCTTGCCACCGCCGTGGACGATCACGTAGATGCGACGGAAGGCGCGTTTGTACTGGCGCGGCGAGTGGGCGGCGCCGCGCGGGTTGCCGGCACAGTCGTAGGCGGCGTAGACGTTGAGGCAGCGGTTCGGCTCGCCGAGCGGCCGGATGTAGGCGCGCATCTTCTTCGCCCAGAACAGCTTGTTGAGCCGGATCAGGTACTCGTCGCCGTCCCCCTGGGCGATCCCGCGCGGGCTGATCAGCTCGTGGCCGTCGTTGTTGTCGGCGGTGGTGATGTGGAGCATCGGCCGCGCCCGCGCCGCCTGCCAGCGTTCGATCGACTCCGGGAAGTCGGCCCCCCAGGTGCGGAAGGTCTGGATCAGCGCCGGGTGTTTGTTCATCGTCTCGCTGAAGCCGCCGAAGTCCGCCGGGTCGCCGGTGTCGGAGATGCCGAAGAAGATCTTCTTGCCGTGGGGCTGCAGGGTCGCCGCGCTCGCCGGGGCGGCGAGCGCCACGGCCGCGAGCAGGCAGAGCGCGGCCGCGCGGGCCGCGCCGCGCATCCTTGCCTTGTCGTGCGTCGCGATCATCCGGATGTCCTTCGACTTGCCGACGACCCTCCCTCTCGACGAATCCGCCGTCCCGAGATGGCGCCAAGCGGGCCCTGGGGCGACTTATCCGTCAAATGGACGAGTAACTCGCCCCACCCGCGGCCTCAGGCGGCGGGATGGGAGCTGGCGCTCGATTCGCGGCGACGATCTCCAGCACCTCGGGCGCGTACTTGTCGATGAAGCTGGGGCCCACCCCGCGGATCGCCAGCAGGGCGTCCGGATCTCCGGGGCGGGCCGCGGCGATCGCCTCCAGGGTGCTGTTGTGGGCGACCGTGAAGGCGGGCTTGCCGTCGGCGGCCCGCAGGCGCCATTCCTTCAGCCGCTCGAACAGCGCCGCGTCGTCGGAGGAGAGCTCGGCCGCGGGCGACGACGCTGCCTTGCTCGCGCGGCGGGGCCGGACCGCGATCGTCTCCGGATCCGGCAGCCAGCCGTCGGCGTCGCAGACGTCGCAGCAACGGCCGAGCGGCTGCCCGGCGGCGCGGTCGCTGAAATGGTCGAGGACGCTGCGGCGGCGGCACTTGTCCGAGTAGATGAAGGCCTTGATCGTCTGGTAGTCGCGCCAGCCTCGCTCGCGGGCGATCGCCAGCTCCGGGTTGCCGGCTCGCTGCTGGTTGAAGCGGACCAGGCGGCCGAGGTCGGCGCGCATCGCCAGCAGCACCGCCCGTGCCGGCAGCCCGTCGCGCCCCGCCCGCCCCGCCTCCTGGTAGTAGGCCTCGAGGCTGGTCGGGATCGCCACGTGCCAGACCGAACGCACGTCGGCTTTGTCGACTCCCATGCCGAAGGCGTTGGTCGCGACCACGACCTCGACCTCTCCTTCCATGAAGCGCCGCTGCGCCACGGTCCGGTCCTCCGACTCCATCCCGGCGTGGTACGGGACGGCGCGCAGCCCGGCGTCGCGCAGCAGGCCCGCCAGCTCGTCGGTGTCCTTGCGGGTGCCGCAGTAGACGATCGCCGGCCGGCTGCCGGGGTCGGCGAGGCCCGCTTCGAGCAGCGCCAGCCGCCGCGCCTTGGAACCCGTCCCTTCCAGTCGCACCACGTCGAAGGAGATGTTCGGCCGGTCGAAGCCGGAGCGCACCTGCAGCGGGTCGCGCATCGCGAAGCGGCTGGCGATCTCGCGCGCGACGGCTTCGGTCGCGGTCGCCGTGCAGGCCATCACCGCCGGCCGCCCGAGCCGGGTTGCGATCTCCGGCAGGCGCAGGTAGTCGCGGCGGAAGTCGTGGCCCCACTCCGAGACGCAGTGCGCCTCGTCGACCGCGAGCAGGTCGATCCGCCGCTGCCCGATCGCCTCGAGGAAGACGTCGGAGGCGAAGCGCTCCGGCGAGCAGTAGACGATCCGCGCGGCGCCGCCGCGGACCTGGTCGAGGGCGCGGCGCACGTCCTCCCACTCCATCGCCGAGGTGACCATCGCGACCGGGTGGCCGGCGCGGGTGAGGCGCTGCCACTGGTCGTTCATCAGGGCGATCAGCGGGCTGACGACGATCGTCAAATCCTCCGAGGCCAGCCCAGGCAGCTGGTAGCAGAGGCTCTTGCCGCCGCCGGTCGGCATCACGATCAGCGAGTCGCGCCCCGCCAGCGCCGCCTCGACCGCCTCGCGCTGTCCCGGCCGGAAAGCCGCGAAGCCGAGCTGGGCCAGCAGCGCCTCGGCACGATCGTCGTTCCCCGCCATGCGCCGCAGGCTAATCCAGGTTTCGATCGGGGTGGCTCGGGATAGATGAACAACGGAGCAAACAAGGAGGAGAAATGTCAACGCTTGCGATCGTCGCAATCGTCATCGGAGTCCTGATCGTCCTCGCCCTGGTGATCTCAGCCGCCCGGCGGAAACAGCAGCAGCGTGAGTTCGGGGAGGTGCAGACCGAGGCGCGGCACGACGACGCGCGCCATCACCGCGAGCAGGCCGAGGAGAGCCGCACCGAAGCCGCAATAGCCGAGGAGCGCGCGAAGCGGGCGCAGGTCGAGGCCGAGCTGGACGAGGAAAGGGCCAGTCGCCGCGAGCAGGAGCTGGAGAGCGAGCGCTGAGCCGCGGCGGCTAAGCGCCGCCGTCCGGCAGCCAGGGCTCGGCCCACTGGCAGATGCCGCGGGTCAGCTTCTCGGCCTGCGGCGGTCCCCAGGTGCCGGACGCGTATGAGTGCGCCGGCCCTGGCGCGTCGAGCAGAGGCTGCATAATCCGCCACGTCTCCTCGATCGATTCCTCGCGGGTGAAGAGCTGGCTGCGCCCACGCAGGGCGTCGTCGAGCAGCCGCTCGTAGGGCTCGGGCTCCTCTCCCGGCGCCTTTTCGAAGAGGACGTCGAGGTCGGCCGGCTCGAACGCCTCCTCCCCCGCCTTCTTCGCCAGGAAGCGCAGCCGAGCGCCCGGCTGCGGGTCGATCCGGATCGTCATCTGGTTCTGGCCGGGCCGCTTGCCGGTGCCGACGCCCAGCGGCGGCGGCCGCTTGAAGACGACGCTGACCTCGGTCGCCCTCACCGGCATCTTCTTGCCGGCCCTGACGAAGAACGGCACGCCGCTCCAGCGCCAGTTGTCGATCGCCAGCTCCAGCGCGACGAAGGTCTCGGTGGTCGATTCGGCCGATACGCCGGGAACGTCACGAAAACCTTCGTACTGGCCGCGCACGTAGCGCTCGGGGTCGGCGCTGCGCACGGCCTTGAACAGCTCCAGCTTCTTGTCGCGGACGGAGTCGGGCTGGTTGCCGGCCGGCGACTCCATCGCAACCAGCGCCAGCACCTGCAAGATGTGGTTCTGGACGACGTCGCGCAGGGCGCCGACCGGGTCGTAGAAGCGGCCGCGGTCCTCGACGCCGAAGTCCTCGGCCATCGTCATCTGCACGAAGGCGACGTGCTCGCGGTTCCAGACCGGCTCCAGCAGCGAGTTGGCGAAGCGCAGGTAGGTGATGTCCATCACCGGCTCCTTGCCGAGGAAGTGGTCTATCCGCAGGATCTGGTCCTCCTCCAGGACCCGGTGCAGCTCGGCGTTGAGCGCTCGCGCCGACTCGAGGTCGTGGCCGAACGGCTTCTCCACCACGACGCGGGCGTTGGCGGTCAGGCCGGCCCCGCCCAGGCCCTCGACGACGGTGGCGAAGAGCGAGGGCGGGACCTCGAGGTAGAAGACCGGCTGCTTCGCGTCGCCGATCGCCTCCGCGACTCGCTCGAAGGTCGCCGCCTCGCCGTAGTCGCCCTGGACGTATGAGAAGCGAGCCGCGAGCCGGCCGAAGACGTCCTCGTCGGGGTCCTCGATCGTGGCGGCGATCGCCGTGCGGGCGTGGTCGAGGAGCTGCTCGAGGCTCCAGTCGTCGATCGCGACGCCGACGATCGGGCAGTCGAGCTTGCCGCGGGCCTCGAGCCGGTAGAGCGCCCGGAAGGTCATTTTCCTCGCCAGGTCGCCGGTGATCCCGAAGATCGTGAGGACGTCGGCCACCGCCCCGTCGCTCTGCTGTGCAGCCGCCGTGGCCATCCAGCTCGCCAGGCTATCCCAGCGGACGGGCGGTGGCATAGGGTTACGGGCAGATGGAGCTCGGCATCGTCGGACTCGGCCGCATGGGCGCCAACATGGCCCGCCGCCTGATGCGCGACGGTCATCGCTGCGTCATCTACGACGTCGATCCCGAGGCGATCTCGGCTCTCCAGGGCGAGGGAGCGGAGGGTGCCGAATCGCTCTCGGACCTGGCCTCGAAGCTGACCCATCCCCGCACCGTCTGGGTGATGGTGCCGGCGGGAGAGATCACCGAGACGACGGTCGCCGACGTCGCCGCGGTGCTGAAGGCGGGCGACGCGATCGTCGACGGCGGCAACTCCTACTACCGCGACGACATCCGCCGCGCCGAGCTGCTGCGCGAAAAAGGCATCGACCTCGTCGACTGCGGCACCAGCGGCGGCGTCTTCGGGCTGGAGCGCGGCTACTGCCTGATGATCGGCGGTCCCGACCGGGCCGTGCAGCGACTGGAGCCGATCTTCGCCTCGCTCGCCCCCGGGATTGGCGCGGCGGAGCGCACGCCCGGGCGCTCGGGTGAGCAGGCGCCGGCGGAGCAGGGGTACCTGCACTGCGGGCCCAACTGCGCCGGGCACTTAGTGAAGATGGTCCACAACGGGATCGAGTACGGGGTGATGGCCGCCTACGCCGAGGGCTTCAACATCCTCCGCAACGCCAATGCCGGCAAGGTCGAGCGCGAGGCCGACGCCGAGACGGCGCCGCTCGATCAGCCCGAGTACTACCAGTACGACATCGACATCCCCGAGGTGGCCGAGGTCTGGCGGCGCGGCAGCGTGATCGGCTCCTGGCTGCTCGACCTGACCGCCGCGGCGCTGCAGGAGTCCCCCGACCTCGCCGGCTTCAGCGGCCGCGTCTCGGACTCCGGCGAGGGGCGCTGGACCTCGATCGCGGCTATCGACGAGGGGGTGCCAGCGCCGGTCCTGACCGCGGCGCTGTACGAGCGCTTCGCCTCGCGTGACCTCGACGACTTCGCAGACAAGGTGCTGTCGGCGATGCGCAAGCAGTTCGGCGGCCACGACGAGAAGACCTCCTGATGCCGCAGCTGGAGGTCGTCGCCGACGAGAGGGCGGCGGCGCGGCGCGGCGCCGAGCTGATCGCGGCTGCGGGCGCGGCGGCGGTTGCCGAGCGCAACATCTTCGCCCTGGCGATGAGCGGCGGCCGCACGCCGTGGGGGATGCTGGCGATGCTGAGCGACACAGAGGGAATGCCGTGGGCGAAGACGGAGCTGTTCCAGGCCGACGAGCGAATCGCCGCCCCCGGCAGCGAGGAGCGCAACCTGACCCACATGGTGCTCGGCCTCTCGCTCGACCACCAATCCTCGTTGCGGCCGATGCCGGTGACCCAGCGCAACCTCGAAGCGGCGGCGCACGAGTACGAGTCCTCGCTGCCGCAGCGGCTCGACCTCGTCCACCTCGGCATCGGCGCCGACGGCCACACCGCCTCGCTGGTCCCCGGCGACCCGGTGCTGGACGTCGACGACCGCCGCGTCGCCGTCACCGAGACC
>DASVWY010000302.1:0-5585 GCA_036392975.1 Solirubrobacterales bacterium
GCTTTCTGCTTGGACTGCTCGGCGATCGTCTTCGCCAACTCCTCCTCTTTCTCAGGCGGAAGCTCGCCGATCTTCAGGCCGGCGCCGCCCGGCAGGGTGATCTCACGAATCCGCCCGTAGAACGCGCCCGTCAGCAGAAACAAGCCCCCCAGCCCAAGTCCGGCTATCAGGACCGACTCCGAGTACTCCACCGTCTTCACTTCTTTTTTGCCCGCCGCGCTCGTCGCCGCGGTCGTCTCGGTGGTTTCCTTGGACTTCAGCGACCAGCTTTCGCTGCGGTCCATGAAAGCCGAGAGCAGGATCGCGATCAGCACCGCCCCGATGACGATCAGCAGCCCGGCTAGCCACTTCTCGGTGCAGGACAGCTTCGCCGGCTGCGCCTTCGTAGTGGGCGCCACCACGACCGGAGCAGCAGGGTTATTCGCTATAGGCACCGTTGGCACGGCGCGAGCCTATTAACTTCGGATAACTCGCGCAAGGTTGACTGAACGCAAGCAATGTAGTAGTAGAGAAGGCGATCCAAGCGGGCCTTTCCTGCAAGCGGAGGGGCGGGGTCGAACCCCGAGACGACAGGGTAGAAATGTTTGGTCTGCCCTCGAACCTCCGATGGCATGGGCATGATTGAGGGCATGCCGACGATCAGCCGCTTCTTCGGAATCGTCATCGTGATGTTCTTCGATGATCACGGCTTCCCACATTTCCATGCCCGCCATGCCGAAGGAGAAGCCAAGGTCCGGATCGACAATCTGGAGGTCATGGACAGCAACCTCGCTCGCCGACAGCTGCGATTCGTCCTTGCCTGGGCAGAGCTTCACCAAGAAGAGTTGGAAGAGAACTGGCGCAGAGCGCGAGCCGGTGAGACACTTCTGGAGATCGAGCCACTGCGATGAATGGCCTAACCCCTGATATCACCGCCGCGGAGGTCGTCCGTCACGGCGTCCTTCGGCTGACCTTCGCCGACGGGCTGAGCGGCGAGGTCGACGTGCTCGACCGGATGCGCGGCCCTGTTTTTCAGGATGCCCGCACCCCGGAAGGCTTTTCGAGGGTCGAGCCCGATGCGGAGACGGGGACCGTCGTCTGGCCTGGTGGCGCTGACCTTGCCCCCGACACGCTCTACGAGCGCATCAGTTCGGGTGCGTGGCCAGCGTCCAGCCCAGCCGCCTGATTTCGATCGTCGGTCTGCGCCTAAGAGGTGCTGAGCCGCACCGTGCGCGACCCGGGAAACGGCTCAACAAAACGGAGGGGGTGGGATTCGAACCCACGAGCCGCCTTACGACGGCCAACGGTTTTCGAGACCGCCCCGTTCAACCACTCCGGCACCCCTCCAGGATCTCGGTCGGCAGCTGATTCTACGGAGCGGGGGTCCGCCGGCTCTGCCGATCGCCGCGAGCGGACCGGAGCGGAGGGGGTGGGATTCGAACCCACGAGCCCCCTTGCGAGGGCCAACGGCTTTCAAGGCCGCCGCATTCGACCACTCTGCCACCCCTCCGGGGCATTGACCTTCCGTCGATGCTAGCTGTCTCGGTATAGACAAAAAGACACGGAGTGGTGCCGCGCCGAGTGATTGGATGCTGCGCGTGCGCCGCCTCCTCTTCCTCGCCTCGGCGATGGTCTTCTTCGACGTCGCCTTCTACGCGGCGATCGCTCCCCTGCTGCCCGATTACGCTGACCAGTTCGGGCTCAGCCACGCCGAAGCGGGCATCCTCGCCGCCGCTTACGCCGCCGGCACCCTGCTCGCCTCGCTTCCCGGCGGGCTGATCGCGACCAGGGTGGGGCCGCGGCGGACGGTGATCTCCGGGCTGCTGCTGCTCGGCATCTCCAGCGTCGTCTTCGGCTTCGGCGAGTCGATCGTCGTGCTCGACGTCGCTCGCTTCGCGCAGGGAGTCGCCGGCGCCCTGATCTGGTCCGGAGCGCTGACCTGGTTGATAACGACGGCCCCGCCCGAGCAGCGGGGCTCGGTGATCGGCGCCGCGCTCGGGACCGCGATCGCCGGGGCGCTGCTCGGGCCGGTGATCGGCGCGCTCGCGGCGGAGATCGGCACCGAGGCGGTGTTCGGAGCCGTGCTTGCGGTCTCGGTCCTGCTCGCCGTTCTCGCCGCTCGCCTGCCCGAGGCCGGGCCGCCGGAACGACAGGCGCTGCGCGAGGTCGCGGCGATCATGGTCAGCCGGCCGATCCTGGTTGCCACGGCCTTCGTCGCCGTGCCCTCCTTGATGTTCGGCGCGGTCGAGGTCCTGGTGCCGTTGCGCATCGACGACCTCGGCGGCGGGCACGCCGCGATCGCCGGCGGCTTCATCGCCGCGGCGGCCGTGGAGGGGGGCCTGGCGCCGATCGCCGGCCGTTACTCGGATCGGGTCGGGCGGCGCACGCCGTTCGTGGTCGGGACCGCGATCTGCGCCTTGGCGATGATCGGGATCGCCGCTGCGCAGGCGCTGGGTCCGGTGCTGGCGGCGCTGTTCCTCGGCGCCCTGGGGGCGGGCATCTGCTTCTCGCCGGCGCTGACGACGCTTTCCGACACGGCCGACTCCAGCCGTCTTCACCAGGGCTACGCGGCGGGTCTCTCGAACATGGCCTGGGCGGCGGGGCAGACCGTCGGCGCGCTGGCCGGCGGGGCGGCCTCCAGCGCCGCGGGGTACGCGCTTCCCTGCCTCGCCGTCGCCGTTCTGCTCCTCGCCACCGCCGCCTACGCGTATCGCACCCTCGCCCCGCCGCTGACGCGCCCGGCAGAGGGATAGCGCCCGAGCGCGGCACGGATACCCTGCGGCGGATGGGTCGCGGAGAAAGAAGGGATGCGAGCGAGGACGGTGTCTGGCGCAACTGGGCCGGCGACCAGGAGTGCCGTCCAGCGGAGATCGTGCGGCCGCGCGATCGCGATGAGCTGGCGGCTGCGATCGTCGCGGCGGCGCAGGCCGGCCGCACGGTGAGCATCGCCGGCGCGCGCCACTCCTTCACGGAGACGGCGCTGACCGACGGCACCGCGATCGAGGTCGGGGCGCTGCGAGGGGTAATCGACGCGGACCCCGCGGCGGGTCGCGTCACCGTCGGTGCCGGGACCGTCCTCGCCGATCTCAACGAGGAGCTCCACCGCCTCGGCCTGGCGATGGAGAACCTCGGCGACATCGACCGCCAGACGGTGGCCGGCGCGATCTCCACCGGCACCCATGGCACCGGGGCCGAGCTGCGCAACCTCTCCGCCCAGGTCGAGGCAATCGAGCTGGTCACCGCCGCCGGCGAGGTGCGCCAGCTCGGTCCGGACGAGCCAGGCCTGCTGCGCGCCGCCAGGGTGAGCATCGGCGCGCTGGGGGCGATTTCGGCGGTGACGCTGCGCTGCGTCCCCGCCTTCGTCCTCTCTCGCGTCGACTCTCCGCAGCCGCGCGAAGAGGTCCTCGACACGTTCGCGGAGCGGGCCGCGGCCAACGACCACTTCGAGCTCTTCACCTTTCCCTACGCCGACTCGGCCCTGGTCCTCGAACGCAACCGGGTGGACGGCCCGCCGCGGCCGCGCGGCCGGCTGGCGGCGCAGCTCAACGACGTGGTGATCGAGAACTGGGCGTTGGAGGCACTGTCGGCGGCGGGCAAGCTGGCGCCGGCGGCCATCCCCCGCCTCTCCCGGCTCGCTGCTCGCCTCGCCTCGGGCGGCAAGACGACCGACCGCAGCGACCGCGTCTTCGCCAGCGAGCGCCGGGTCCGCTTCACCGAGATGGAGTACGGCGTGCCGCTCGAGCTCGGTCCCGAGGCGGCGCGGCGGGCGATCGAGTGGGTGCGAGCCCACCGCTACCCGGTCTTCTTCCCGATCGAGATGCGGGTCGCCGCCGGCGACGACGCCCTGCTCAGCCCCTCGCACGAGCGCGCCACCGCCTACATCGCCGTCCACCAGTACCGGGGTATGGAGTGGCGCCCCTACTTCGAGGCGGTGGAGGAGATCATGCTCGACTACGGGGGCCGCCCCCACTGGGGCAAGCGCCACTTCCAGACCGCGGAGACGCTGGCGCCGCTCTACCCGCGCTGGGCCGACTTCCAGGCCGCCCGCGACGAGCTCGACCCCGGCCGCGTCTTCACGAATGACTATGCAAGCCGAGTTCTAGGACCTTAGGCGGCGAAAACCAAGCAGGTTCAGCCGCCTAGAGGAAGGCCTTGCCCTCGCCGCGGTAGGTCGGGACCACGTCGACGATCTCGCCGCCCTCGACCAGATGGAGAACGTCGAAGCGCTCGCACAGCTCCCCCGCCTTGGCGTGGCGGAGGTAGACGCGGTCGCCGATCGAGAGCTGCGCCGCCGGAGCGCCGGTGAGCGGCGTCTGCACCTCCCCCGCCCCCTCCTCCGGATCGAGCCGCAGACCCTCCGGCAACCAGGGGCTCGGCAGCCGCGCCGCGTCGCCGCTTCCCGAGGCGAGGTAGCCGCCGCCAAGCGCGGTCGCCACCGACGGCGCCGGCTTGCGGACGATCGGCAGCGCGAACCCCGCCGCAGGAGTGAGCGAGAAGCGGCTGTAGGCGTCGAACAGGGTGGGTGCGTAGAAGCCGGAGCCGGCGGTGACCTCGGTCACCGCGTCCTCCGCCCCGGTCAGCTCGAGGCTGCCGGTGCCGCCGCCGTTGACGATCGGCAGCGGGCTCAGCTCGCGGATCGCGGCGACGATCGCGGCACGACGGTCGGCCAGCTCGGCAGCGGAGCGTCGCTGCATCCAGCGAATTGCGGCGCCGCGCAGGCGCCGGCCCGGCGGGCGGTCGCCGACGCCGGCGATCTGGCCCTCGTAAGCCATCAGCGCCGCCAGCTCCAGCTGCGGGCGCCGCTCGATCTCCCCCGCCAGTGCAACCGCCTGGTCCACCGTGTGAACAGGGGAGCGCTTGGGCCCGACCTTGATCCGGCCGCCGAAGGCCCACCAGCCGGCGTCGACGTCGATGCAGACGCGCACCGGCGCCGCGCCCGCCCCCAGCACCGACTCGATCCGCTCCAGGTGCTCGACGCAGTCGACCATCACGATCGGCGCCCCGCCGGGGTTGGCGACCGAGCGCAGCGCCAGCTCGCCCAGCGCCTCCGTGTCCGTGGTCGGGTAGGCGAGCAGCAGGTTCTCGTAGCCGTGCTCGGCCAGCCACAGGGTCTCCGGCAGGGTGAAGGTCATCAGCCCGGCGAATCGCTCGTCGCTGGCCAGGATCCGCTCCAGGATGGCCCGGCAGCGCAGCGACTTGCTCGCGACCCGGATCGGCTTGCCCGCGGCGCGGTCCAGCATCGCCACCGCGTTGGAGCGCATCGCGTCGAGGTCGACGAAGGCGAACGGCGCCTCGACCTCCTCGAAGATCGCCTCGTAGCGGGCGTGGGACTGCTCGGGCGCCGGATTCACCAGGTCGAGCCTAACCGCGCCGTATCCCGGAGCCGGCGCTATCGTTTTCAGCCCCGGAGAGGTGGCCGAGTGGCTGAAGGCACTCGCCTGCTAAGCGAGTAGGGGGCGCAAGCTCTCTCGAGGGTTCGAATCCCTCCCTCTCCGCTTCCGAAAGTGTCGCTGTCAGAAGATGGTGACGACCTATTGCTCCGGCGCCGGCGGCCCGCCGACGCTGTCCTCCTCGGGCGCGCTGTGCTCAGGCAGCTCCTCGGTCTC
>DASVWY010000303.1:0-7935 GCA_036392975.1 Solirubrobacterales bacterium
GACGAGTTCCCCCGCAGCGGCGGCCCGGTTCTCGACCTGACGACGATGACCGAGTACCGCAAGGGCTGGCCGTACCCCGTCGCCTTTCCCGAGGCCAGGCCGAGTGCGACCCTGGCCGAAGTCGTCTCCACGGCCGGCGGCCGCCAGCTCCACGTCGCCGAGACCGAGAAGTACGCGCACGTGACCTACTTCTTCAACGGCGGTCGTGAGGAGGAGCGGGAGGGGGAAGAGCGCTGTCTGGTCGACTCGCCGCGCGACGTCCCGACCTACGACCACAAGCCCGAGATGAGCGCCGCCGCGGCCGCCGCGGCCTTCGTCGAGCGCTGGGGCGGCGGTGGCTACCGCTTCGGAATCATCAACTTCGCCAACCCCGACATGGTCGGCCACACCGGCTCGATCCCCGCCGCGGTGAAGGCGGTGGAGACGGTCGACGGCTACCTCGACCAAGTCGTCGCCGCGGTCGAGGCGGTGGGCGGCGCCTGCATCGTCACCGCCGACCACGGCAACTGCGACCACATGCTGGAGCCCGACGGCTCGCCCAACACCGCCCACTCGCTGAACCCGGTGCCGCTGATCGTCACCGCCGCGGGCATCGAGCTGCGCGACGGCGGGATTCTCGCTGACATCGCCCCCACTGCGCTCGAGCTGCTCGGCATCCCCCAGCCCGAGGCGATGACCGGCCGCTCCCTGATCGCGCCTGCACGGCGATTGTCGAGTTGACCCCCCTATGGGGTCATCAACTCGACAATCGAGAGAGACGACATGAACCGGCTCTTCGACACCTTCTTCCAGGGCCGCGGCCTCGGCGCCGCCGCTGCGAACGGCAGCCGGCGCTGGATTCCGCCGATGGACCTGGCGGAGACCGACGGATCGACGCAAGCGCGGTCTCGGCCGAGTTCGAGCGGGGCGTCCTCGAGGTGAGGATCCCCAAGCCCGAGGAGCGGCAGCCGACCAAGGTCGAGATCGGTGGAGGAGAAAGGAGTCTCGAGTCGGGAGGCGATGAGCCTGGGGGCGGTGAGTAGGACCGCCGCCATACGCTTCGGCCGTGCGCAGTGAGCCGGAGCGCCTCAGGTTCGAGATAGACGCCCGCGACGGAAGGGCCCGCGCGGGCGTTCTGCATACGGCCCACGGGCCGATCGAGACGCCCGCCTTCATCCCCCTGGCGACCAAGGGAACCGTGCGCAGCCTCGAGTCGGCGGAGGTCGCCGGGCTCGGCTACCAGCTGATCCTCGGCAATACCTACCACCTGTTCGTCTCGCCGGGACCGGACCGGATCGCCGCCGCCGCTGGTCTGCACGGCTTCATGGGCTGGGAGCGGGCGCTGATCACCGACTCCGGCGGCTTCCAGGTCTTCTCGCTGGCACACGGCGGGGTCGCCGACGAGGTGAAGGGGAAGGGCCGGCCCGGAGGCGAGCGCGGGTCGGTCGTCTCGATCGACGAGGAGGGCGTCCGCTTCCGCTCCTACCGCGACGGTCGCTCGCTCTTCCTCTCGCCCGAGGTCTCGATGGAGGTGCAGGCGAAGCTGGGCTCGGACATCGCCCTCGTCTTCGACGAGTGCACGCCCTACCACGCCGACCGCGACTACACCGCCCGCTCGATGGAGCGCACCCATCGCTGGCTAGGGCGCTGCCTCGAGTGGCACGAGGGTCACGGCCCGGCGCGGCAGGCGGTCTTCGGAATCGTCCAGGGCGGCGTCCACGAGGATCTGCGGCGGGTCTCGGCGCAGGTCGTCTCGGAGGCCGGCGTGGACGGGATCGCGATCGGCGGCACGCTCGGCCGAGACAAGGAGGAGATGCGCGGTGTCCTCGAGCTGACGGCGCCGCTGCTGCCCGAGCAGGCGCCCAAGCACCTGCTCGGGATCGGCGACGTCGACGACCTGCTCGCCGGCATCGGCCTCGGCCTCGACGTCTTCGACTGCGCGATCCCCACCCGCCTCGCCCGCCACGGCACGGCCCTCGTACCGGACCCCGAGAACCGCTTCCGACTCGACCTGCGCAAGTCCTGGGAGGGGAACCGCACGCCGATCGTCGCAGACTGCCCCTGCCCGGCTTGTCAGAACCACGACCGGGACTACCTCAGCTACCTCTCCCGCGCCGAGGAGTTGACGGCGGTCCGTCTCCTCTGCCTCCACAACCTGACCTACCTGCAACACCTTGTCGCAAACGCCCGCAACGCGATCGTCGAAGGGCGCCTCGGCGAGTACAGCGCCGGCATTCTCGGCGGCGGAAGCCCGTACACCCTTTCGTCACAGTAAGGCGCCGAAAAAAGCACACTCAGCGCGCCACGCGTCGGTCGGGCCCGGTGAGCCTCGGTCGGTGCCCCAGATCAGCAGCTTCTACGGCATTGTGATCACGATGTATTTCAGCGAGCATGGTGCGCCGCATTTCCACGCGCGACGTGGTGAGTTCTCAGCCAAGGTGGAGATTGCGACCGGTGAAGTCATGGTTGGCCGGCTTGTGCGACGCGACGCCCGCCTCGTGCGCCGATGGGCGCGAATTCACGGACAAGAGTTGGAAGACAACTGGATGCGAGCCGAGGCGCACTTGCCGCTCGCTAACATCGCTCCACTGACATGAACCACACGGTCGAAATGATCGAGGTCACGGACGTCGAGCCGCTAGGCGGATTCGTGCTCCGCCTGAGGTTCAACGACGACACCGAAAGGGTTGTCGATCTCGAGGCCGAGCTGTGGGGCCCGGTATTCGAGCCACTAAAAGAGGATCCTGAGCTCTTCCGCGCCGTGAAGATCGAGGGTCCGACGATCGCCTGGCCGAATGGGGCAGATCTGGCCCCGGAGTTCCTGCACAGCGCCGGCCGGCCGGCCTAGCGTTTCCACTCTTGGGCCCAGATCTGGGCCGTCTCGCTGACGCTTGCCCTATTCCGTGTTCTTCGCGACCAGTTCCTTCAGCTCTTCGACGACGCGGTCGACCGTGTCGCCGGCGACCTCGGTGGCGCGCACGCCGCTGGCCTGATCGGTGGCGAGGATCACGGCGCTGGCGACGGCGGCGGCGATCAGGACCAGGGCGACCGTGGCGAGCGTGAAGCGGACCAGGCGCGAGAAGCCGCTGCGCTTGGCGGGCGCCATCGGGACGGGCGCGACGGGCGGGGGGGCGACGGGTTGCGGGGCCCGCGGAGCTGGGCGCCGGCTCGGGGAGGCGGGGCGCATCTCGGTCCGCTCGGTCTGGTCGAGGCGGCGGGTCGCGGTCTCGCCGCCCAGCACCTGCGTCGGCGTCGCGCCCTCCTGCAGCGGCAGGGTCACGTCCTCGCCCTGCAGTCCCAGCTGCAGGCCGCCGGCCAGCTCGTCGGCGCTGGCGTAGCGGCGGCCGGTGTCTCCCTCCAGCGCGCGCAGGACGGCGCCGCCGAGGCTGGCGGGGACCTCACTGTTGTAGCTGCTGGGGGGCAGCGGCCGCTCGTTCTGCTGGCGCACCGCCAGCTCGGCCAGGCTCGATCCCTCATAGGGCAGTCGCCCGGTCAGGAACTGGTAGAGGACGACGCCGAGCGCGTAGACGTCGGTCGCCGCGGTCGCCTCCTCGCCCCGCACCTGCTCGGGGGCGAGGTAGGCGGCGGTGCCGACGACGGAGCCGACCTGGGTGATTCGGGTCTGTTCGATCGCCCGCGCGATCCCGAAGTCGGTCAGTTTCACGGTCATCGGGCCGCCCCCGACCGGGCCTCCGACGAGCATCAGGTTGCCGGGCTTGACGTCGCGGTGGATGATCCCGCGGCGGTGGGCGTAGCCGAGACCGGCGCAGGCCTGGATCCCCACCTCGGCCGCCGTCTCCGGGTCGAGTGGGCCGTGGCGTTGCAGGATCTGCGCCCCCGACCGCCCGTCGACGAACTCCATCACGATGTAGTGGCGAGCCTCGTCGATCCCGGTGTCGTATACCTGGACGATGTTGGGGTGAATCAGTTTCGCGACCGCCAGCGCCTCGCGGCGGAAGCGTTCGACGAAGCGTTCGTCGTCGGAGAGGTGCTCGGCGAGGATCTTGACCGCGACCGTGCGCTCGAGGATCCGGTCGGTCGCCCGGTAGACATTCGACATGCCCCCCGAGCCGAGGCGATCGCCAAGCTCGTATCGCCCGGAGAGGGCTCCCGTCTCCATCATTCGCCTTCGGCCGGGCTGCCGGGGCTGACGCCGCCGGAGGGAGCGCCGCCTTCTCCGGAGTTGCCCTGGCCGGTCCCGTCGCCATCGTCCAATCCTTTGCCTTCGCCTTCGGCCTGCGGCGGAAGCGGGGCTTCATCTTCCTGCTCCGCTTCCTGTTCGCTTTCCCGTTCTTCCTTCTCCCGTTCCTTCTCTTCCTCCTCCACTTCCTTTTCGCGCTCCTTGTCCTCCCGTTCAGCTTCCTTCTCGTCGCTGCTGGGTTCTGGTTCGGTCGTGGTTTCGTCGGGAACGGCTTCGAGCTCTTCTTCGCAGCCGGCGACGACTTCGTTCAGGCGCGTGGCGCCCTCCCGCAGCGCCTGCTTCAGCTTCGGGTCGACTTCATCCAGCGCCTCCACCTGTTCGCTCACCTGTAGGGCGGCGCTTTCGGCGCCGAGGCAGTCGCCTTCGTCGGCGAGCTGCTGAACGGTGTCGAGATTGGCGGTTATCTCGCGAGCGGTCCCGCCGGGCAGGAGCTGCGCGTCCTCCTCGCCGCAGGCCGAAAGGGCGATCGCCGCCGCCCCGAGCAGGGCGAGGGTGAGCAGGAATGGGACCGGGCGAGGCATCCGGCCGAGTCTAGAGAACGCCTGACGGAGCAGATTTTGCCTGCATTTGAAGTACGACGCACGATGGCGTCCCACGCCTGACCCCCTCACTGGCCGACGTGGAGCCGGTCGGCGAGGCGCCTCGGAAGGCCGGAGTCGACGATCGCCACGGCCGCCCGGTCGATCTCGTAGGGGACGCGGTGGAAGCGAGCGCTGTGCGCGGCGGTGTCGAGCTCCAGCCAGGCCGCGCGCGGATCTCCGTCGCGCGGCTGGCCGACGCTGCCGGGGTTGACCAGCCAGCTGCCGCCGCTAAGGTCGAGCAGCGTGTCGTCGCTCGCCTGGGCGCCGTGCACCGCGCCCCGGCGCGGCTCGGCCGGTCGTTCGAAATACAGCGAGACGTGCGAGTGGCCGATCAGGCAGATCCGCTCTTCCTGCGCGTCGAGGCAGGCCTCCGCCTGCTCGGCTGAGAGCACGTACTCCCAGACGGGATCGCGGGGGGAGGCGTGGAAGAGGCCGATGCCCTCGCGGTTGCCGCTGGGCTCCAGCTCCCGCAGCAGCTCCAGCGTCGGCTCCGCCACACGCTTGCGGGTCCAGGCGACAGCAGCAGCAGCCGCCTCCGAGAAGGCCGAGATGTCGATCGCTCCGAGGACCGCGAGATCGTGGTTGCCGACCAGGCAGACCGCGCAGCGTTCGCGAACCAGATCGGCGCACTGGTCCGGCTCGGCGCCGTAGCCGACGACGTCGCCCAGGCACCAGATCTCCTCCGCGCCGATCGTCTCGATCGAGGCCAGGACCGCCTCCAGGGCCGGCAAGTTGGCGTGGATATCGGTGATCGCCGCGACGCGCACGGCCGCCAGCGTATCCCTGCCCATACGATGCGGCCGATCTCGATGACCGTCGCCGCCGACCCGATCGCAGAGCTCCACTCGGCCGTCGAGGGGGCCTCCCGCACCCTCCGCGAAGGTGAGCAGGCTGGGCCCGCTCCGACGTTCGACCGCCCGCCGCAGCCCGAGCACGGGGACTACAGCACCAACGCTGCGATGCTGCTGGCGGCGCCGCTGGGAGAAAGTCCGCGCGACGTCGCCGCCCGGCTCGCCGCCGAGCTGGAGCGCGAGCTCGGCGGCCAGGGCTGGCTCGACCGGGTCGAGGTCGCCGGCCCCGGCTTCGTCAACCTGTTCCTCTCCGACGCCTGGTTCCACCACGCGATGTCGGCCCTGGACGCCGCCGGCGAGCGCCTCGGTCCCGCCCCGACCGAGTCGCCCGAGCGGATCCTGATCGAGTTCGTCTCCGCCAACCCGACCGGCCCGCTGCACGTCGGCGGTGGCCGGCACGCCGCCTACGGCGACGCGCTGGTCCGCTTGCTGGAGGCGGTCGGCCACCGGGTCGAGCGCGAGTACTACGTCAACGACGCGGGCGGGCAGATGCAGCGCTTCGCCGCCTCGATCGTCGCCGCGATGACGGGCGGCGAGCCGCCCGAGGACGGCTACCGCGGTCCCTACGTCGAGCGGCTGGCGAAGCGGCTCGGCGACGAGGGAATCGAGCCGGCCGACGCCGACGCGGTCGGCCGACGCGCCGTCGAGCTGGTGCTGGAGGAGGTGCGGACCAGCCTCGAGCGCTTCGGCGTCCGCTTCGACAGCTGGTTTTCGGAGCGGGAGCTCTACGAGCGTGGGGAGGTCGAGGAGGCGCTGTCGGAGCTGGAGCGGCGCGGGCATTCCTACCGCAGCGAGGGGGCGCTATGGCTCCGCAGCACCGCATTTGGCGACGACAAGGATCGGGTTTTGGTTCGGGCCGAGGGCGAACCGACCTACCTGGCTGCCGACGTCGCCTACCACCGCGACAAGCTGGAGCGGGGCTTCGGACGCCTGATCAACGTGCTCGGCGCCGATCACCACGGCTACGCGCCACGGCTGCGGGCCGCGATCGCCGCCCTCGGCGCCGATCCCGAGGTTTTAGAGGCGCTGATCATGCGGCTCGTCCACATCGTCGAAGCCGGCGAGCGGGCGCAGATGTCGAAGCGGAGCGGCGATTTCGTCTCCCTCGACGAGCTGATCGACGACATCGGCGTCGACGCGACGCGCTGGTTCATGCTCTGGCGCAGCCATGACACCACGGTCGACCTCGACCTGGAGCTGGCACGGCGCGAGTCGAGCGACAACCCCGTCTACTACGTCCAGTACGCCCACGCCCGCATCGCCAGCATCCTGCGCAAAGCGGGGGAGGAGGGAGGCGCAGCCGCCAGCTTGAATCCCGGCGCGGCACTGGAGCCCGCCGAGCGCGATCTGATCAAACGGCTGCTCGAGTTCCCCGAGGAGGTTCGGGTGGCGGCGGCGCGTCGCGCGCCCCATCGCATCTGCACCTACTCGACGGCGGTGGCCGCCGACTTCCACGCCTTCTACCGCGACTGCCAGGTGGTCGGCGCCGAGGGCGAGGGGGTCGAGGAGTCGCGGCTTGCCCTCTGCCTGCTGGCAAAGCGGACGATCGCCGGTGCCCTCGGCCTGCTTGGAATCTCGGCCCCCGAGCGGATGTGAAGGTCTGGGCGGAGATTCCGGCCGGGCCGGATCGTGCGCCTCGGGCGGGAACCCTGCGCCGCTGCGACCTCGAAGCCTTCGACGCCCTGCTGGCGCGGCTGGAGGGTCATCGCGCCGTGCTGCTGTTGGGGGAGCCGACCCGCAAGCGGACCGTCGCCGTCGGGCTCGCGACTGCAGCCGCCGCGGCGGGGACCCGCGCCGCTCTGGTCGAGTGCGACCTGGTCGAGCCGAATCTGGCCGAGACGCTCGGCCTCGCACTCGCCCCTGGCCTGCACGAGTACATCCGCGGCGAGGCGGATGCGGATCGCATCCTCGCGCCGCTCGTCCTCGCTGGGCCCGGCGCGGCGACGGCGGATGGGCCGCTGGTCTGCGTTGTCGCCGGACGGCCCGCGTCCGACGGCGCGGCGCTGTTGGGCTCGGAGCGCTTCCGGCATGCGATGGCGAAACTGCGGAACGCCTACGAGTTGGTGGTGCTCGACGGTCCGTCCTGGAGCGGCCCAGCCGCCCTGGCGGTCGCCGCCGAGGCGGACGCGACGCTGGCCTGCGTCGGGCGTGACGATCCGCCACCGCGGCTCGACCTGCCCCTCGCCGGGCTGGTCGTCCAGGACTGACGCGGTGGGGTTGACAGGCCGCCGAGGAGCGGTGCCGCCTCAGAGGTCGTAGCGGGCCAGGTCCTCGTCGAGGCGCTTTTCGTCCTCCCTGTGCGGGCCGGCGTCTGGGGCCCGTT
>DASVWY010000304.1:0-2004 GCA_036392975.1 Solirubrobacterales bacterium
CCCTGGGCGAGGCCGTCGAAGAGCGAGGCCAGGGCCAGCAGCGAGACCGCGATCGCCGTGCTGGCGGCGAGGCTGAGCACCGAGTGGCGCAGGCCGTCGTCGTCGGGGCTGGCGAGCATGAAGAGGCCGATGTGGGCGACCCGGACGGCGCCGTAGGCGAGGGCGAAGACGAGCGCCAGGTCCTCGAAGGCTTCCGGGACGCAGAGGGCGACGATCAGCAGCGACGCCATCGCGCCGAAGATGACGAGGCGGACGGCATCCTCCTCGGGGTCGACGACGCTGGTCAGCCAGGCGTAGCCGACCCAGGCCCACCAGAGCATGCCGAGCACCAGCAGGCCCTGGGCGAGGCCCGACCAGGACGGGTGGTGCGACATCAGCGCCGTGCACTGGGTTATCGCCAGCACGAAGACGAGGTCGAAGAACAGCTCCAGCGGCGTCACCCGGTCCCCTTCGCGCAGCCTCGCTCGCAGCCGGCGTTGGCGCGGTTCGGCGGGCGATGCCATCGCACTCATCATCGCAACGTCGAGGACGTGCCCCGAGGGACGTGCCCCCTCGTCCGTGGGCGTCGCCTGCGAGGATGCCCCGCGATGAGCGACCGCAAGGCCGAGGCGCCTCGCACCGAGAAGGCGCTGCCGGGCATCTGGCGGCTGCGCCTGGCGCTCCCCTGGCCGGGCGTGCCGCACGGCAACGTCTGGGCCGTCGCCGCCGACGGCGGCGTGGTGCTCTTCGACACCGGGATCGGCGGCAAGGGCCGGCTGCGCCAGCTCGACTTCGCCCTCGCACAGGCCGGCTTCGGCCTCGAGGACGTGCGCCTGCTCGTCTGCACCCACTCCCACACCGATCACTACGGCCTGGCGGCACCGATCGTCGAGGAGGCCGGCTGCGAGCTGTGGATGCACCCGCGCTGGGAACACATCCGCTTGCTCGCCGACGACCCGGCGGCGGCGATCGAGCACCGGATCGAGGTGGCGCGGCAGAGCGGCGTCCCGGCGGCCGCCCTGGAGCGCTACCGCGCGTCGCGCAAGGACGATGACGAGACCGGGATCGACGGTCTCGTCGAGCCGCACCGGGACCTCGTGCCCGGGGTCGAGGTCGAGACCGACCTCGGCGCCTGGCAGGTCCACGAGACGCCCGGCCACGCCCCCTCCCACGTGGTCCTGCACCAGCCCGAGCGCAAGCTGATGATCTCCGGCGACCACCTGCTGGGGCGCACCGTCCTCTTCTTCGACTACGGCCACAGCCCCGACCCGATCGGCGAATTCCTCGGTGGCCTCAACGAGATCGAGCCGCTCGACGTCGACCTCGTCCTGCCCGGGCACGGGCGCACCTTCCGTGACCCGGCCGCCAAGATCGCCGAGGCGCGCCGCCAGGTCGAGGAGCTGCTCGGCAAGGCGCGCGAGTCGCTCGGCGAGGGCGAGAAGACCGCCTTCGAGATCGTCGCCGCCATCCTCGGCCCCGACAACGTCAACTCCCCGGCCAGCGCCTGGGCCCTGCAGATCGTCCTCTCCTGCCTCGACCACATGGCGCTTAAGGGCGAGGCGGAGCCAATCGACGGCACCGATCCGCAGCGGTGGCGGCTGAACTGAGGCCGCGCTGGCTGCCTCGCTAGGCTCCGGCGTTGTGGCCAGCTTCACTCTTGTTCGCGAGGTAGATGCGCCTCCTGAGACGGTCTTCGAGGTGCTGACCGATCACCGCGGCTACGCCGACATCACGCCGATGCGGAAGGTCGAGCTGGAGCGCGAGGGAGTGCCGGCGCCGAACGGCGTCGGCGCGATCCGGGTGCTGCACTCGCTCGGGCCGCCGCTGCGCGAGGAGGTCATCGCCTACCGCTCGCCCAGCCGCTTCTCCTACAAGATGCTCTCCGGCATACCCGTCCGCAAGCACGTCGGCACCGTCGAGCTGACCCCCGAGGGCGACGGCACCAAGGTCACCTACGCGGTTCACACGACGCCGACCGTGCCGCTGGCGGGGTTCGCCGTGGTCGAGATCGTGAAGCTGGCAATC
>DASVWY010000305.1:0-7246 GCA_036392975.1 Solirubrobacterales bacterium
GGCCCACCGGTCTCGTCGGCGAGCTCCTCCCACAGCGGCAGGTCGGCGACGTAGGCGCCGCACTCGACGTCGTGCCAGATCGTCGTCATCGCCAGAACTCCTCGGCGAGCCCCCGTGCCGAGAGCAGCTTGTGCAGCTCCAGCAGCGCCGTGTAGGTGGGCAGCGCGAAGAGGCGACCGGGGGCCGCGTCGACGGCCCTGTCGAGCGAGGCCTCGATCCCCGGCTCGACGACGAGCGCCTCCTGCGGCCAGCCGGCGTACTTCAGTCGCAGCGCCAGCTCCGGCGCCCTGGTGCCGGCGCAGGTGACGCGGCGCACGGCGCCGGCCAGCAGCTCGAAGTCGGCGTCCCAGATCCAGGAGACGTCGCGGCCGTCGGCGATGCGGTCGTTGAGGGCGATCCAGAGGTCGACCCCGTCCTCGCCGTCCTCGAGCTTCAGCGTGCGCAGGACCTCATTTGCCCCCGCCGGGTTCTTGATCAGCAGGATCGAGACCGCGACGCCGTCGACCGCAACGGTCTCGACCCGGCCGAAGGCGCCGCGGGCGGAGCTCAGCGCCGCGGCGATCCGCCCCGGCTCGATGCCGAGCTGGAGGCCGGCGGCGACGGCGGCGAGGGCGTTGTAGACGTTGTAGAGGCCGGGCAGCGGCAGCTCCAGCGCCAGCTCTCCGCCGGGCACGCGGACCGTGACCGCGGAGCCCCGCATCCCGTGCAGCTCGACCCAGGTCGCGGCTACGTCGGGCTCCGGTCGTCCCGCTCCGCAGGCCGGGCAGGAGTAGTGGCCGAGGTGGCCGACGAAGGCGCGTGCGTAGGCATAGGGCTGGCCGCAGCGGCGGCAGTGCTTGGCGTCGAAGGCGTGCTGTAGCTCGGGAAGCGCCTGCGAGGCGTCCTCGACGCCGAAGTAGAGAACGCCGTCGCGCCGCTTGCCGTCGCCATCGCGGCCCAGGTCGGCGACCAGGGGATCGTCGGCGTTGAGCGCGAAGCGGGCGCGCCCGGTCAGCGCGGCGATCGTGCGTGACCACTCGTCGGCGATCGTCTCGATCTCCCCGTAGCGGTCGAGCTGGTCGCGGAAGAGGTTGCCGAGCACGATCAGCGCCGGGTCGAGCTGCTCGGCGACCGCCGGCAGCCAGGCCTCATCGACCTCGAACAGGCCCTCGGAGCCATGCTGCTCCAGCAGCGCCGTCGCGATCCCCCAGGTCATGTTGGAGCCGGCGCGGTTGTGGACCGGCTGCCGCCCGGCGGCGGCAAGGATGGAGGCAAGCATGCCGCTGGTCGTCGTCTTGCCGTTGGTGGCGCTGATCAGGGTTACCGCGCCCCCCAGGCGTGCTCCCAGCCGGGCGATCGCGTCGGGGGCGAGACGCAGCAGCAGCCGACCCGGCAGGGTCGTGCCGCCGCCCCTGCCGCTGGCCCGGCTGGCGGCCCCGGCCGCCCTGGCAAGGAGGCGCTTGGCGCCGAAGAGCGCCCCGTTGGAGGCGGCGCTCACTCCCCGTCCTGGCGCGGCACGATCACGCTCAAGGCCCGCGGCAGGATGCGCAGCGAGGCCGGCAGGTCGGTGAGATGCTCGCCGTCGGCGTAGACGGCGAAGGGTCGGCTGGCGCTCAGCTCGAGCCGCGGCGTGCGGAAGACCTGGACCTCGTCCTCCTCCACATGGACGCCCTTGAACACCTTCGGCAGGTTAGCCAGGAAGCGCAGCTTGCCGACGGCGCCGACGCTGACCACGTCGAACTCGCCGTCGGCGAGGTCGGCGTCGGGGGCGAGCATCATGCCGCCGCCGTAGGCGCGATTGTTGGCGGCGCTGACCGAGTAGCCGCTTACTCGCAGGCGCTCTTCGCCGACCTTGATCGTGAAGCGGGCGGGCTTCCAGCCGAGCAGGGTGCGGATGCCGGCGTAGGCGTAGACGAGGTTGCCACGCAGCCGCTTCGTCTCGTTGGCGAGCCGGTTTGCCTCGGAGTCGAAGCCGGTGCTGGCGATGCCGAGGAAGCGCCTGCCGTTGGCCTCGCCGACGTCGATCCGGCGCAGGTGGCCGGCGGCCAGATTGGCAACCGCCGCGGCGGGGTCCTCGGGAATCCCGAGGACGCGGGCCAGATCGTTGCCGCGCCCGGCCGGGACGATTCCCAGCGGCGTCTCCGATCCGGCCAGGGCGCCGCCGACGGCGCCGATCATGCCGTCGCCGCTGACGGCGACCGGCACCTCGCCCGCCTCCGAGGCCAGCAGCGCCCTGCCGACGGCGTCGTCGAGATCTCTGGTCCGGGCGACCCGGAAGGGGATGCGTCGAGCGTCGAGCGCCGCCTCGACCTCGGGCAGCAGCTTCAGGGCACGGCCGTGCGCAGAGGACGGGTTGACCAGCAATAGCAGGGGCATTTCCTCGATCTGCATAGCGGGGCAGACTATTCGGGGAGGCTCAGTCGACGGCGAGTCGACCGACGTAGAAGCTGCCCGCTCCGGCGGTCCCGATCTCAACCGGCTCGATCCCGTGTTGGAGGAACTTCCAGGTGAGGACACGGGGACGCGTGTAGAAGGGGGTGTCGGGGCCCCAGCTGGCGGCGACGACCACGTGGCCGCCCGGCCGCAGGACCCGTGCCAGCTCGGCGAAGAAGGGCGGCATGTTGAGCTGGGCGACGAGGTCGAAGGAGTCGTCGGGGTAGGGGAGGGCGGCGGCGTCGCCGAGCTTGAAGGCGATCCGCCCCTCGGGATCGAGCCCGACCTTCGCCACCGCGGCTCGCACCATCTCCTCGGAGACATCGACCCCGCGCAGGCGGGCCTGGGGGAACTCGCGGGCGAGGAAGAGCGTTCCCTCGCCAGTCCCACAGCCGACGTCGAGGACCCGTTCGGGCGCCCGGCCGACGTGCAGCACCGCGGCCGCCAGCGGCATCAGGTGCTCGCTGCCGCCGGCTCCCGTGCGCCTGTCCCAATCGTCGGCCCGCTGCGAGAAGAAGCGCTTGGTGGGGCCCCTCAGCAGCGGCCACAGCCACGGCGCCCGGACGATTAGCTGGTTGATCGCGCGACCCGCGAAGCGCCTCATGGACGTTCCCGAGGTTAACCCCCCATAGAGGTGCAAAAACTCAGGCACGTCACCCGGGTGCTTGCGGGGGCGTCCAGTTGGCCGTCTCCATTAGGGTTCCGGCCGTGAAGAAGTCGTCTGACGACAGATGGATCGCGCTCGGGATCTTCGCCCTGCTCGCGGCGATCATCGTCGCCGGGATCCTGATTCTCGGCGGCGGCGGCGACGATGACGATGACTCCGCCTCTTCGGCCGCGTCGAGCACCGGCGGCTGTGAGGAAGTCGAAGCGCCGAAAGCGAAGAACGTCAGCTTCGGCGCGCCCGAGCAGGCGGTGCAGAAAGGCGAGCCCCTCGCCGCGGTGGTAGAGACGAGCTGCGGCAGCTTCGAGATCGAGCTCGACACCCAGCGCGCCCCGAAAACGGTCAACTCCTTCGCCTTCCTCTCCGAAAAAGGCTTCTACGACGGCCTCACCTTTCACCGCGTCGCGCCTGGCTTCGTGATCCAGGGCGGCGACCCGCTTGGCGACGGCACCGGCGGCCCGGGCTACAGCGTCGACGAGCAACCGCCGACCAACCTCGCCTACACCAAAGGCGTCGTGGCGATGGCGAAGAGCTCGGCCGAGCCGCCGGGACGCTCCGGCAGCCAGTTCTTCATCGTCCTCAGCGCCGACGCCGGCCTGCCGCCCGAATACGCGCTGGTCGGCGAGGTCAGCGAGGGCATGGACGTGGTCGAACGGATCGGCAAGCTCGGCACGCCCGCCGAAAAACCGAAACAGACCGTCCTGATCGAGCGGATCGAGATCGAGAAAGGCTGAGACCGGCGACGGCCTCTAGTCTGGCCGCATGGCCAAGGTAGAGGTAGGCGACCCGGCGCCCGATTTCGAGCTCCCCGGCACCGGCGGGAAGGCCTACAGGCTCTCCGACCTGCGCGGTGGCAACGTCGTCCTCGCCTTCTACCCGGGTGACGCGACGCGGGTCTGCACCGCCCAGTTCTGCTCCTACCGGGACGAGGGGGACCGGATCGACCAGCTCGACGCCGAGGTCCTGGGGATCTCGCCGCAGTCGGTCGACTCGCACGAGCGCTGGGCGCAGGAGCAGAGCCTCAACGTGCCCCTGCTGGCCGACGAGGACCTGGCGGTGAGCAGGCGCTACGGCGTCACCGGCTGGGTCGGGCCGTTCGCGAAGCTGGCGGGGCTTGGCGAGACGGCCCCAGGCGGCCGCTACGTCATGCGCTCGATCTTCGTCATCGACCGCGAGGGGATCGTTCGCTATCGCCACGTCTCGAGGACCAGCGGCACCTTTCAGCGGGTCGAGGATCTGGAGCGGGCCGTGGCCGCGCTCGCGGGCTGATGGCGGTCGCCGCGGCGCTGCCGTTCACGGCGGGCGAGGGGCTGAGGCTGCGCGGCGAGGTGGCGGGGGAGGGGCCGCCCGTCGTCCTCTGCCACGGGATCACCGCCACCCGCCGCTACGTCGTCCACGGCTCGCGGGCGCTGGAGCGGGCCGGGCACCGGGTCGTCGGCTACGACGCTCGCGGCCACGGCGAGTCGGACCCGGCGCCGGCGGGGGAGGGTTATGGATACCCGGAGCTGGTCGGCGATCTGGAGTCGGTGGTGGCGACGACGGTGGGGGATGGGCCGTTCGTGCTCGCGGGCCACTCGATGGGCGCCCACACGGCGGTGGCCTACGGGCTGCGGCACCCCGGGCGGCTCGCCGGCCTGGTCGTGATCGGGCCGACCTACGCGGGTGACGTCGACGAGGCGGCGTTTGCCTACTGGGACGGCCTCGCGACGGCGTTCGAGGAGGGCGGCGTCGACGGCTTCGTCGCCTACATCGATCGCCAGCAGGGATTCGCTCCCGCCTGGCGCGACACGGTTCTTCGCATAACCCGCGAGCGGATGCTGCTGCACCGCCACCCCGAGGCGATCGTCGCGGCGCTGCGCCAGGTGCCGCGCTCGCGCCCGTTTGGCACGATCGACGAGTTGGAGGCGCTCGACGTCCCGGCGCTGGTCGTCGCCAGCCACGACGAGGCCGATCCGGGGCATCCGCGACGCGTCGCCGAGGAATACGCGCAGCGGCTGCCGCGGGCGCGCTTGATCGGCGAGGAGAGGGGGCGCTCGCCGCTCGCCTGGCAGGGGGGCAGGCTGTCACGGGAGATCGCCGCCTTCTGCGCGGAGCCCGAGGTCGCCGAGCGATTTCGCGGCCCCGCCGCCTGAGCTGGCGGGCCGCACCGATAGCCTTTTTGGCGATGGTGGATGAGGGCCAGCCGGTCCATTACGCGGCGGTGACGCCGGGGACGCCCGTGTACAGCGCCGATGGCGTCGAGGTGGGGCACGTCGAGGCGATCCTCGACAACTATCGCGAGCACATCTTCGACGGCGTGATTTACGAGGACACCGACGGCAATCTGCGCTTCGCCGACGCGCCCGACGTGGCCCGTACGGCCGAGCGTGCGGTGATGCTCTCGATCGACGCCGAGCAGGCGCAGCGCCTCGGCCCGCCCGAGAAGGGGCCGCCGAAGTTCCGCCCCAACCGCGGCGGCCGGATCAGCCGCCTCTTCGGCGGTGGCTGGAAACGGCAGTGAGCGGGTCGTGCCCGACCTAGCCGGCGCCTCCAGGCGGCCGGCCTTGTCCCGACGACAGGTCTCCGTCCCGGCCGAGGGCGTCTTGCAGAGGGTCGCCGCTTTTCTGGCGGCGTTCGGGATCGGGGTCGCCGCCTACATCGCGGTCGCCGAGGCTGACGGAGGCGCGCCGGCCTGCCTGGCCGGCAGCGGCGGCTGCGAGACGGTCGCCGCCAGCTCGCACTCGGAGCTGGCGGGCATCAGCGTTGCCCTGATCGGCGTCTTCGGTTACGCGCTGCTGCTCGGGGCGGCGTTGCTCCGCGGCGACGCCGCGAGGATGGCCGGTTTCGGGCTCGGCCTGATCGGCCTCGGCTACACCGTCTACCTGACCTGGCTGGAGCTGTTCGTGATCGAGGCGATCTGCCAGTGGTGCATGGTCAGCGCCGTCCTGATGGTGGCGCTGTTTGCGGTCAGCACGGCGAGGATGCTGCGCTACGTCGGAACTGCGCCTTGAGTGCGCCGGACGAGCGCGAGGCAGAAGCCAGGCGCGACCGTCTGGTCAAGCTCGCCAGCGCGACCGCCTTCCTGGCGGTGGTCGTCGTCGCCGTGCTGGTCGTGATCGACCAGAGCCAGACCGATGGCGGCGACACCAGCCTCGAGGGAGTGGCGGCGGTGCGGAGCGACCTGGACGGGATTCCGCAGCGGGGACTGGTCCTCGGCGACCCCCGGGCGGAGGTCGTCCTGGTCGAGTTCGGCGACCTCCAGTGCCCGGCCTGCAAGGGTTTTGCCGAAGACGTGGTGCCCGATGTGATCGAGTCCAAGGTCCGCAGCGGCGAGGCGAGGATCGAGTTCCGCAACTTCACGATCATCGGCGAGGAATCCGTCGACGCCGCCGCCGCCGCGGTCGCCGCCGGCGAGCAGGGTCGCGGCTGGCACTTCGTCGAGCTCTTCTACCGCAACCAGGGCTTCGAGCGCTCCGGCTACGTCAGCGACGAGTTCCTGACCGAGCTTGCCCGCGCCGCCGGCGTTCGGGACATCGAGCTCTGGCACCGGACGCGCCGGAGCCAGCGCACGATCGACCGCGTCGAGGCGGAAAGCGCCGAGGCCGAAGAGCTCGGCTTCGGCGGCACGCCGTCGTTCGCGGTGCAAGGCCCGGCGACCGACGGTCTGAAGACGCTGGGAACCCCCGGCACGGCGGGAGAGCTGGAATCCGCCATCGATGCGGCCCGCTGACACGCCGCAGAGCCGAGATACCTCAGCCGGCTTCGTCGCGCGCCTCGCGGAGAGCGACGAGGTCGAGGCGATCCTGATCCCGAGCCGTTGCCTCCTTCATTGCGACGAGATCCGCGTAGCTGCAGATTCGGAGGTGCAGATCGTCGAGCTGCACCTCCTCGGCCCGCGCGGCAAGCTCAGCATACGCAGGTGCGCCGGCTGGACTTTGGACGATGTGAAGTCGCCCAAGCACCGTCTCGAAACGGGGATTTCCGCCGAAAGAAAGCGACTTGGCGCTCGTAGGATCTCCGGCGATCGGGTCAGCGCCCGGCAGTACGGCATCCAAATCCCTGAGAACGGTCGCGAGACGCTCGAGGTTGCGCCTGTCGGGACTTGCGGTTATGTCGGTATCTGCCGTCGCTCGCACGAAGCCGTGGGCCATGACCGCGATACCACCGATCACGACGAAATCAACATCACCC
>DASVWY010000306.1:0-7824 GCA_036392975.1 Solirubrobacterales bacterium
CCGAGCTTCATCATCAGCCACCGTATGGGGCTGGACGAGGTCTCGGACGGCTACGAGACCTTCAAGCACAAGGAGGACGAGTGCGTGAAGGTCGTCCTCAAGCCTTGACCGAACCTCAACCCGACGGCTCGCGGCGGCGGCCCCGCTGCGCCGCCCTCGCCTGGCGGACGTAGCCGCAGACCTCCTCCGTCGTGTTGGCGGTGACGAGCAGGCTCATGTCCTCGCGGGCGATCAGGCCACCGTCGTCGAGCTTGTCGTCGATCCAGTCGAGCAGCGGATCCCAGTGCTCGGAGTCGACCAGGATCGTCGGGAAGTGTTCGATCCGGGCGGTCTGGATCAGGGTCAGGCTCTCGAACAGCTCATCGAGCGTGCCGAAGCCGCCGGGGAAGATGACGAAGGCGCGCGAGTAGCGCACGAACATCAGCTTGCGGGCGAAGAAGTAGTGGAAGTCGAGACGCCGGTTGACGAAGCGGTTGCCGATCTGCTCGTGCGGCAACTCGATGTTGAGGCCGACCGAGAGGCCGCCGGCATCGTCGGCGCCGCGGTTCGCCGCCTCCATCAAGCCCGGCCCGCCGCCGGTGATCACCGTCAACCCTTCGCTGGCCAGGCAGCGAGCGGTCTCCCGGCAGAGCTCGTACCAGGGATGGTCCTCCGTCACCCGCGCCGAGCCGAAGATCGAGACGCCGTCCTCGACGTCGCGCAGTGCGTCGAAGCCCATGTCGATCTCGGCGCCGATCCGCTCGACCCGCTTCTCGTCCTCCTCCTCGAGGTCGCACGGGGAGCAGAGCAGCTCTTCGTCGCGCTTGTGGCCGTCGGAGCCCGGCTGGGTCGTCCGCTTCTCCTCTCGAGCGGCGTCGCTCATGGGCTCACATTAGAACGCGGCGCCTTGCGGTTCGCGAGGAGCGCTGTTAGCTTGCGCTCCCAAGAATGGCCGAGCAATCAGGTACGTCAGAGGATATAACCAACGTCTCGCGCGAGCGCGAAGGCGACATCCGCCACCGCAAGCGGCTCTCGACGCTCTCCGACGAGGAGCTTGCAGCACTGCGAGAAGCCTTCCGGCTGGCGCAGGAAGTCTCCGACTCGCGCGGCTACGGGCACTTCGCCTCGCTGCACGGCTTTCCGGAGCCGGGCTACTGCGAGCACCGCAACCAGCTCTTCCTGCCCTGGCACCGGGCCTACCTGTACTTCTTCGAGCAGGCCTTGCAGGACCTGGTGCCCGGCGTGACCCTCCCCTGGTGGGACTGGACCGAGTCCGAAGAGATCCCGGGGGCCTACGCGGCGGAAACGGATCCCGCCGGCGAGCCCAATCCGCTGTTCGACGTGCCGATCGCGGCGGTCGGCGGCGAGCGTGGCGACGACTGGCCGGAGCGGACGTCGCGGCCGGCGGAACGGGAAGGGACCTGGCTGCCGGGCGGCGGCCCCCCGACCGAGGAGGACGTCGCCCTCGCCATGGACGCCGCCAACTACGACGACTTCACCTTCGCCCTCGAGAACCTCCACAACGCGGTCCACGTCTGGGTCGGCGGCGAGATGACCGACCAGGCCTTCGCCGGCTGGGACCCGCTCTTCTGGGCGCACCACACGATGGTCGACCGCCTCTGGGCGCTGTGGCAGGTCGACAACCCCGGTGATAACCCGAGGCGCGAACACCTGCCCAAGGGGCTCGGCTACTTCAAGGACATGACGGTGGCGGACACGCTGAACGTGACCGACCTCGGCTACGACTACGCGGCGAGCGAGCTGCTCGTCGTCGGGGGCTGACGGTGGCGACCTTCGACTCCGAAGGCTTCCCGGTCGAGCGCCTGCGGATCGGCTTCACGCGGGCCGACGTCGAGCTGCACGGCGTCGACCAGGCCGTGCCCTCCTACGAGGGCCGCGTCTTCCTCAACAGGCCCGACGCCGACCGCGACACGCCCCGCGATCCCGACGCCGGCTACCTCGGCTCCTTCCACGTCTTCGGCAAGGTCGAATGCTGGGGCGAGGACGAGGATCACTGCGCGCAGCCGCAGGGCCGCAGCTTCGACCGGCGCCGCTCGCCGACCCGCTACGCCAAGGCCCGGGTCCGCACGCCGCAGGGCCTGCTCGCCCGCCTGGTGGCGGGGGCCGAGGGCGAGCTGACGCTGAACGTCGTCGCCGTGCTGCCCGACCGCGAGGAGTACCGCCAGTACGCCCCGGAGGACGTGCTCAGGTTCCGGCGCCTCTCGATCGTCACCTACGCCTGACCGCCTGGACCGAGGCCGGCGGGCCTCAGTTCCCGCTGGCCGAGAAGTGCTGGTAGTCCTTCGGCCAGGGCCAGTGACGTCGATCGCCCGGCCGTAGGCGTGCTCGGACCACCGGGTCGTGCCGGCGACGAAACGGCAGTTGAAGGCGGAGGTGTTGTCGGCCGCCATGCTGCGGCGATCGTCGGCGCCGTAGGCGTCGACGAGGCGCATCCGCCGGATCGGGAAGCGCAGCCGGTAGAGCTTCCGCATCGTGCCCAGCATCGCTTGCGCCTGGTCGCGATGGACGACGAGGCGGCCGCGGTGGCGGCGCCCGTCGAACCCCCAGTGCTCGACGCGGAGCAGGCGCAGCTCCTCGAAGCCGACCGGGCAGCCGGGGCGCCAGGAGACGCCGCTCATCCGCTCGCGCGTCTCGGTGTCGATCTGGGCGATGTGGCCCTCGAAATCCCGGTGGCGCTCCCGCGGCGCGGCTGGACCCGGAGCGCCGATGGCCAGGATCGCGGCGGCGAGGGCCAGCAGCCCGGTCATCACTCCAGCTCGGCCAGCAGATCGGCGACCCGCCGCTCGATCTCCTCCCGCGTTGCCCGCACCTCCTCCAGCGGGCGGCCCTTCGGGTCGGGCAGGTCCCAGTCGAGATAGCGCTTGCCGGGGATGTAGGGGCACTCGTCGCCGCAGCCCATCGTCACCACCACGTCGGCCCACTCGGCGTCGGCACGGCTCAGCTCGCGAGGGACGCGATCGGCCAAATCGATCCCCAGCTCGGCCATCGCCTCGACCACCTCGGGGTGGACGCGCTCGCCCGGCGTCGTCCCGGCCGAGCGGGCTTCGTGGCGCCCGCCGGCGGCCCGGCCGAACAACGCCTCGCTGATCTGCGAGCGGCCGGCGTTGTGGAGGCAGACGAAGAGGACGCGCGCCATTGCGCAGATGATTGCCGAGGCACCGGGCGGTGGCGTTGGCGAACGGTGAAAAAGACGAGGCGAGTCGTCCGCTCCCGCCTCTACCTTGGCCGCAGGATGTTTCAGCAGGCCCTCACCGATACCGACGGGCGGCCGGTCGTGGAGGACCCGGTGTCGGCGGCACCTGACGTGGCGGCAGTCGCCGCGCCCCCCGAGCGGGTGCCGCTGAGGGAGCTCCAGGAAGGGCAGCGGGTCGCCGGCGTCTACGCGGTGCGCGAGCGCGACCTGCGGCGCAAGCGCAACGGCGAGCCCTGGTTGCGGCTGTCCCTGGGCGACGCCAGCGGCAGCGTCGAGGCGGCCTGCTGGGACGACGCCGAGGCGCGCTACGCGCTCGCAGCGCCCGGCTCGGCGGTGTTCGTCACCGGCCAGTTCGAGGTCAGCGAACGCTGGGGGCCGAAGATCAAGCTCTCCGAGCTGCGCGCGGCCGCGGCGGAGGAGTACGAGTCGAGCGATCTCGCCGCCGGCTCCGACGTCCCCCTGGAGCGGCTGGAGAGCGACCTGCGCGACCTGCTCGAGACCGTTCAGGACCCGCAGCTCCGCGACCTGCTCGACCGTTTCTTCGGGCCGTCCTCCGAGGCCTGGGCGCGCTTCAGCAGCGCCCCGGCGGCGAAGGTCTACCACCAGGCCTACCGCCACGGGCTGCTCGAGCACACGGTCTCCGTCGCCCAGGCCGTCAGCGCCGCCGCCAACTTCTTCCCGGGGATCGACCGCGAGGTGGCGGTGGCGGGGGCGCTGCTGCACGACATCGGCAAGCTCGAGGCCTACAACGACGATCCGCTGGCGATCGACCTCACCGACGCCGGCCGCCTGCAGGGTGAGATCCCGCTCGGCTACTACCGCGTGCGCCGCCAGATCGAGGAGATCCCCGGCTTCGACCCGGCGCTCGCACAGGCGGTCCTCCACATCATCCTCAGCCACCACGGCTCGCTGGAGCACGGCTCGCCGGTCGTGCCGGCGACCCGCGAGGCCGTCCTGGTTCACATGATCGACAACCTCGGCGGCCGGCTCGGCAGCTTCGACCGGCTGGAGCGCGAGCTGCCGGAGGGCCAGTCCTGGTCCAGCTTCGACCGCGCCCTCTCGGGCTCCGCCTACTTCGGCCAGCGCGCCGCAGCCTGACTTCCCATTCGGGCGGCGCGCCAGCCCGCAAATTGCGGGCTGATGGCGGTTTCGAAGCGGTTTCGAGCAGGTCGCCCTCACTATCCTGGGAGCCGTGGCGAAGGACACCGAGAAGCTGATCCGCCAGCTCTCGCTGATCTCTTTCCTGATGGCGCAGGGACGGCCGGTTTCGGCCCTGGAGATCAAGCGCGAGGTCGAGGGCTACAGCGACATGAACGAGGACGCCTTCGCGCGTCGCTTCTACGCCGACCGCGCCGAGCTGGAGAGCCTCGGCATCCGCCTCGGGGTGGAGAAACCCGGTGAGGGCTTCTTCGAGGCCGAGCTGTACTCGCTGCCGCCGGAGAACTTCTACCTCGACGCGATCGAGTTCTCAGACGACGAGCTGGCGGCGCTCAGCACCGCTCTGCTGCTGCTGACCGACGGCGGCTTCGCCTACGCCGAGCCGCTGCGGCTGGCCCTGCAACAGGTCGCCTGGGGTCACCCGAATCCGCTCAACGAGGCCGAGCGGGCGCCGGTCGAGATGGCGATGACCGCCTCCGCCGGCGGCCGCGACCTCGCCCAGCGACTGTCCAAGATCGAGACCGCGATCTCGCGCCGCAAGACGATCGAGTTCACCTATTACACGATGGAGCGCGACGAGACCGAGAAGCGCAAGGTCGACCCCTACCACCTCGTCTTCCGCGGCGGCCAGTTCTACCTGATCGGCCACTCGCACGAGCGCGATGCGGTCCGCGTCTTCCGCCTCTCGCGGATCCAGGGCAAGGTCGGCTACGCCTCCAAGGCCGAGCACGACTTCTCGCCACCGGAGAACTTCGACCGTCGCGACTACGGCCAGCGCGCCGACTGGCAGCTGGGAGAGATCCAGGGCACCGCGAGGATCTTCCTGCGCGACCGGATCGCCTGGCTGATCGAGCGCGACTACGGCGCTTACGGCGAGCTGCGGCCGGCGAAGAAGGCCGACGGGGCGCCGGGGAAGGGGACGATCTTCGAGACCGACTACGCCTCCCCTCGCGAGCTGATCGCCTGGGTGCTGCGCTGGCGCCAGAACGCGCAGGTATTGGCGCCCGACGAGCTGCGCCAGGAAGCCGAGCAGCGGCTGGACCTGCTCCACAGCCGCCACGAGAACGGGTTCGAGCCGGCGACGACGGTGGAGCGACCGCTGCGCGAGGCGCCGCGGCGCCCCCGCGCCAACGGCCGCGGCGAGGCGGCGATCCGGCCCGAGCGCTTCGCCCGCCTGGTCACCCTGGCCGGGCTGCTGATCGACTCGGCCAAACGCGGCGAGAGACTGCGAGTCGCCGAGCTGCGCGAGCGGCTGGAACTGACCTCCGAGGAGTTGCAGGAGGACATCGACCTGCTCAACGTCGTCAACTTCGGTGGCGGCACCTACGTCCTCTACGCCGAAATCCAGGGAGAGGAGATCGAGGTCGACTCCGAGCCCTACGGCGACAACTTCGCCCGCCCCGCCCGGCTGCTGCCGCTCGAGGCCAAGGCCCTCGTCGCCGCGATCGACCTCTTCGGCGACCACCTGCCGCAGGGCGGCCTGCAAAGCGCCCGCACGAAGATCGTCAAGGCGCTCGGCCACGATCCCTCCGAGGAGGGGCTGGAGATCGCCGCCGGCAGCGGCGGCGACGTCGAGGTGGCGCGGCTCGTCAACGAGGCGATCGGCGGCCGCCAGGTGCTGGAGATCCAGTACTACAAGGAGAACGAGGACCAGTTCACCAAGCGCCAGGTCGAGCCCTACCGGCTCGAGAACGGGCGCGAGGGCTGGTACGTCGAGTGCTACGACCTGACCAAAGAGGGCGTCCGCCACTTCAAGCTCGACCGGGTCAAGGAGGCGGCGCCGACCGGCGCGACCTTCGAGCCACGGCCCGAGGTCGAAGAGCTGGCTGGGGTGGAGGGCTGGATGACCGACGGCGAGGTGCCGACCGCGCAGGTGGCGCGGGTCTGGGTCTCGCCCGACCGAGCCCGCTGGCTGCGCGAGGAGCGGACCGTGGTCGAGGAGCTGGCCGACGGCGCCGTCGTCGTCGAGCTTCCGTATGCCGGCACCTCTTGGCTGGTGCGCGAGATCCTGCGCGGGGCCGGGGATCTGGTCGTGCTGGAGCCCGACGAGGCGCGCAGGGCGATCGCCGACGAGGTCGATGCGAGCCCATCCCGGTAGGTACCGGGATGGGCTCTAGCGTGGAGCGAGCGCCAGGGCACGCCGAGATCCTGCGGATCGTCGCTCCGAATCCGGGGCCGATGACGGGGGTGGGGACGAACACCTACCTGTACGGGTCGGGGCCGTGTGCGGTGATCGACCCCGGGCCGGACGATGCCGGTCACCTGGAAGCAGTGCGGACCGCCGCCGAGGAGCGAGGCGGGATTGGCCTGGTCCTGCTTACGCATAGTCACGGGGATCATGCGGACGGGGCGGAGCGGCTGGCGGCGATGGCCGGGGCGGAAGCAAACCGTGACGCACCAGCCGTCGTCCTGCCGGGTGACGGCGAGGAGCACGGCGGCTTGCGCGCTATCGCCACCCCCGGGCACGCCGAGGACCACGTCTGCTTCCTCACCCCCGACCGCGCCTGCTTCAGCGGGGACTTGGTGCTCGGCGAGGGTTCGACCTTCGTCCCGCCCGACGGCGGCTCGCTTGCCGCCTACATGGACTCGCTGCGGCGGCTGCAGGCCGAGGAGATCGAGCTGATCTGCCCCGGCCACGGCCCTTGGATCGCCGACCCGGCGGCGAAGCTGGCCGAGTACGTCGAGCACCGCGAGATGCGCGAGCGTCGTCTCCTCTCTGCCCTCGAGCGCGGCGAGCGCTCGCGCGAGGCGCTTCTCGCCGAGGCCTGGGACGACGTCCCCAAGGAGATGCGTCCGTTCGCGGCGCTGGTGATGGAGGCCCACCTGCAGAAGCTGGAGGCGGAAGGCCGTCTCCCGGGCGATCTTCGTGAATAGGCCGGGGTGGGGCGACTTATTCGTCATATAGACGAACAAGTCGCCCCACGTCTCCTGGCCGGCTAGCCAGCCGAGTGACGCGGGCGGCCGATCCCCCGCTACGCTGGCTCGATGAGGCGGAAGCGGGTTGTGAAAACGGGCCTTCTGGCCGGGGCGGCGAGCACCGGTCTCGCCGCCGCCTCGGCGGCCGCGCTCTGGCACTGGCTGGCGCGGCGACCGCTGCCGAAGACGAAGGGGGCGATCGAGCTGCCGGCCCTGGAGCGGCCGGTGCGGGTGCGGCGGGACCGCTGGGGCGTTCCTCACATAGAGGCCGAGAACGCGGACGACCTCTGGTTTGCCGAGGGCTTCTGCCACGGCCAGGACCGGCTCTGGCAGATGGACTTCTACCGCCGCGTCGTCTGCGGGCGGGTCTCGGAGTTCGCCGGCGAGGAGGGGCTGCCGGTCGACCGCCTGATGCGCACGCTCGGCATCCGTCGCGCCGCCGAGCGCGAGGTGGGTGCCCTCGACCCGTTGCTGCGCGAGCGGCTGGAGCGCTTCTGCGAGGGCGACAACGCCGCCGTCGAGGCGGCGCCGGCGCTGCCGTTCGAGATGCAGCTGCT
>DASVWY010000307.1:0-4292 GCA_036392975.1 Solirubrobacterales bacterium
CATGCTCGAGTGGGTGCCGGGCAGCGAGCCCAGCTTCCGCCCCGGTCACCCGCTGCCGGTCGACCTGGTCGTCGTCGACGAGTCCTCAATGCTGAACCTGCGCACGATGGAGGTGCTGCTGGGTGGCCTCGCCGAGTCGACCCACGTGGTCTTCGTCGGCGACGCCGACCAACTGCCGCCGATTGGCGCCGGCCGCCCCTTCGACGACCTGATCGACTCCGGCGTCGCGCCGGTGGTCCGGCTCACCCTGATCTTCCGCCAGGCGGCGCACTCGATGATCACCACCGCCGCCCACGAGCTCAACCAGGGCCGGCTCCCCCACCTCGATCCCGAGGCCGGGCAGGAGCGCGACTTCTTCTTCGTCGAGCGGACCAGCCCGGAGCGGGCGCTGGAGACGACCGTCGAGGTGGTCGCGGAGCGGGCGCCGAGCCGCTACGGGGTCGACCCGATCCGCGACGTCCAGGTGCTGGCGCCGATCTACAAAGGGCCGATCGGGATCGAAAGCCTCAACCAGCGCCTGCAGGCGCAGCTCAACCCGCGCGGGAAGCCGGCGCTGGCGGGGCGCTTCCGGATCGGCGACCGCCTGATCCAAACCCGCAACGCCCACGAGCTGGGCCTGATGAACGGCTCGATCGTCTTCCTCGTCGGCGACGACCCGGAGGAGGAAGCGATCGAGGTCGAGAGCGAAGAGGGGCCGCTGACGATCCCCTACGGCGACTGCGCCAACCTCCAGCTCGCCTACGCGATCTCGGTCCACAAAGCGCAGGGTTGCGAGGTCCCGGTCGTGGTCGCGATCTGCCACCGCTCCCACGCCGTGATGCTGACCCGCCCCCTCTTCTACACCGCGATAACCCGCGCCCGCAGCGTCTGCGTCCTGGTCGGCCAGCGCGAGGCGCTGGCAATGGCGGCGCGGCGCGACGACGGCGGCAACCGCCACTCGGCCCTGGCCGAGCGTCTGCGCGGCTAGCGCACCGCGATACTCGGCCGGTGGAGACGCCACGACCCTCGCTGCTCGCAGTCGCCAGCACCCTTGCCGGCATCGCGGTCCTGGCCGCCCTGGTGCTGGCGGTGGCGCCCCTGCGCGACGCTTTCGCGGCCGCGGTCAGCGGCGACACCGAGGAGGTCCGCAACCGGCTCGACGACCTCGGCCTGGCCGGACCGCTGCTGATCCTCGCCCTGGCCCTGATCCACGCCGTCGTCTTCTACCCGGCGGAGATCGTCGACGCCGCCGCCGGCTTCGTCTACGGCTTCTTCCCCGCCCTGGCGCTGGTGATGACCGGCTGGCTGCTCTCGGGCCTGCTCTGCTTCGCGATCGGCCGCTCGGTGGCGCGGCCGCTGCTCGACCGCTGGTTCGGGACCGAGCGCTTCGAGCGCACCGAGGCGGCGATCGAGCGCGGCGGCGTCACCCTTCTGATCGCCGTGCGCCTGATCCCGATCGTCCCCTTCAGCCTCACCTCCTACGCGGCGGGGGCGGCCCGCGTCCCGCTCTGGCGCTTCCTCTGGACGACGGCCCTCGGCTACCTGCCGATCACCGCCCTCTCGGTCTACTTCGGCACCCAGCTGGAGGGGCTGGAGCCGACCGACCCGCTCGTCCTCGCCTCGGCCCTGGCGCTGCTGGCGCTGCTGCTCGGCGGCCACTGGTTCGCCCGCCGCCAGGCGCCGGACTCCTAACGCGAAGGTTGCGGGTTCGAACTCCCGCCCCCGGCTCCCAGTTCGTGGGATGCCGCAGCACGGAGCACTGCCTGCGGAATCTCATTCAAATCGATGCAAAGCGGGTGTCGTACTCGTTCGCGACTCGAGAAAGCATGTCGTCGTAGTAGAACACCTCTCCGGGCCGTGGCGCGGGTGGGCGTGCCACGAGCTGGACTGGAGTACCGTCGTTGGCTGCTCTCACGACGACGACCCCGAGGCCGTCAAACCCATGGTGGGCGGGGGAAGCGCGTCTAGGTATCTCTTCCACCTTGCGGATGATGCGTTCTGCGTCAGCAGGCTGAAGGTGCTGTGACACGATGCTCCGGTCCGCTCCAGTCTGACGCTCTGGGCTGATGAAAGTATCGCTTTCGTTGACCATGACGAGCCCGACGGCGAGAGCCTGGTTGGAGGCCCCGTGCACCGTCAAGTGGCTCGAGTTGAGCTCGTCGTAAAGGCGTGGGCGGGCCTTTGCGTGCGCCGTCATCGCAGCCTTTGCCTCTAGGGCCACTAGGACTCCAGAACCGGCCAGGGCGCCCTCGGTGATCAGCGGCAACTGGGCCAGCTCGGCTTCTTGCGGGTCGTTGAGGACGATCCCCCATTGGATGGCCAGGTCTGCAAGGGTCCGCTGCCCGGTTGCTTCATCTCCCGAGGGCCTGGCGATCACGAGGTCGAGGTTCTTCTTGCGTCCAGTGGCGAAGTCCCGCATCTCGAAGTTGACGCCGAAAATGACCTTGCCGGCTCTTGCGTGGTCGCCGAGTAGAGCGCTCGTGCGCAACATGTCGAAGAAGACACCCCAACAGGCGACCTTGCTGTGGAGGTCGGAGCGGGAGTGGTATTGCCACAACTCGCCGGATTGACCACGCGGCTGTGGCACAGACATACTCGTCACGAGTATCTCGGGTCCGTGCATCATCTCGGGCAGCCTAAGTCCGGAGGCGGACGAGGGGTCGTTTCAAAAACTGCCGCGGGATCGTTCGACGCGAACGAGGGTCTGGATTCGCTCGGCCGCGGCGACAGGATCCTCATGCTCCCAGACCCTCACCACGTGCCATCCAGTCTTCCTCAACTCGGCATCGGTATCTCTGTCCCTGCGCCGATTCGTTTCGATCTTCTGGCGCCAAAAGCCTGCATTACTGGCGGGCCAGGTTGCGTGCTCGGGGCAGCCATGCCAGAAGCAACCGTCGACGAAGATCGCCACCTGCGCGGAGAGGAAAGCGATGTCGACGCGGCGGCGTTTGTCGGGCAGGACCGGGGCGTTCACTCGATAGCGCAAACCTCGCGCATGCAGCGCTCGCCGCAGCTCCATCTCGGCAGACGTGCCGGTTCGGCGGACCTTTTTCATCCGCCGGCTTGCTTCTTTCGAGGACGGCGTCATCGCCGTCGAGTCGGGTCCAGCGAAGGTCAGGCCGCGACCAATTGCGTCTCGGTCGTCATCGACTCCAGATGGGCGTGAGCTTCGCAAAGGAAATCCTCGGGGATGCGGAGGTTGCCACGTTCGGCTCGCTCGAGGAAGCCCGCCGTGGCCCGAGCCGATAGAAGCTTGGTTTCGAACTCGAGGTAGTCCAGGAGATGTGGTCGGGGCCACCGGACCGGCCACATGGAGACGTCGGCCTCGCGCCGCTCGCCACATCGACCCCAAGCCGCCCTGGGCCACCGATTCCCGCGGAGCTCCGCATCGCCTTGGTGATAGCTCTCGGACGTCAGCAGCCGCTGCCCGAGCCAGCGGGCGACTGGCACACTCACCGCATTTCCCACGAGCTTCCACCGCCTTCGATTTCGACGGCCGTCACTCGTCGTCTTCTCAGTGGCCGTCCAGTCCGCCGGGAAGCCTTGGAGTCGTTCTGCGTCGCGGATGTCTGGGGTCACCAATTGAGCAGAACCAGGTGACCAGATTGCTGGGGGAGAGGGAATGCCCAAGGCGGACCCCCCCTTCAGCGTCGGCACTGCATCGACGGCCCAGCCGAGTCCGCGCAGGCCCTCCGTCCAGTAGAAGCCGCAGCCAAACTCGTCCTCGTGGGAGCTGGCCAAGTTTGGCTGCTCGTGTTGATTGAGGAGAACCGACCGGGGGTCCTCCGAGCGAGAGGCAAGCAACAGAACGCGTTGACGGCGTTGGGGAAGTCCAAACGCCTGGGAGTCGACCACGCGGTAAGCCCACGCGAACCCTCGCCTCTCCAATTGATCAACGAGCCAGGCCATCGCATTGCCGCGATCGAGGGAGAGCATGAACGAGACGTTCTCGAGGAGTAGCCAAGTGGGCTCGGGATCTGCGCTGTCCAAGAGCCTGAACACATGCTCGACCAGGCTCGACTGAGAGCCGGTGATACCAGCGGTTCGGCCTGCTTGGCTGAGGTCTTGACAAGGGAATCCAGCGGCGACGAGGTCGCACGGAGGCAGGCTCTCGAGCATGGTGATGTCGGACTGGATCTCCACCCCGCTGAAGCGCCTAGCAAGCACCGACTGAGCGGCATCGTCAATCTCACAGAGGAGTGTGGACCGGTGGCCTGCTTCCCCAAGACCAACCTCGATTCCCCCGATACCCGCAAAAAGCCCGACGACGTTGAGGCTGGTGGGTTGAGTCTCATCGGGCACGGGGGCAAGTC
>DASVWY010000308.1:0-3589 GCA_036392975.1 Solirubrobacterales bacterium
GAGGCCTCGACCGCCGCCGACCAAGATGTCGGCGTCCTCAATGTTGACGTCGGCGCCGCGCTGCTCGCCGCGCTGGACCATCTTGGCCTTCGTCGACCAGGACGAGAGCTCGACCTGGACGTCGACGACCTCGGCGCTGCCGCCGCTCTCGTTGGCGTCGAAGGCGTTGAGGCGGCCGATGATGATCCCCGGCTCGGCGACGTAGCCGACGTCGGCCACCTGCGAGTCCTGCAGGATCGGGCGCTCGGCGACCAGCTTGCCGTCCTGCACCTTGACCTGCGTCACCTCCATCGTCACGCCGGCGTTGAGCCGCGCGGTGAGGCCGGCGCCGATCTCGAAGCCGAGCAGGCCGCCGCCGAACAGCGCGTAGGTGAAGCCCTCGTCCTGGATCACCTTTGCCATCGCGTCGACGATCGGTTGGGCGAGACCCTCCGGGACGCTCTTGGCGCGGTAGACCTTCGCCGCCCCCCAATTTCCGAGCGAGGCGCAGGCATCGTCGCCGACCTCGCCGACCACCAACGCGGCGGCTTCGCCGCCCAGCTCGCCGGCCAGCTTCGCCGCCTCGGAGATCGCCCCGAGCGAGTTCTTGTTGAAGTTGCCCTCGTCGTCGTGGAGGGCGTAAACCAGAATGCCTGCCATCTAGATCAGCTTCCTCTCGTCGAGCCAAGCGACGATCTTCTCGACCGTCTCGTTGGTGTCCTCGTCCTCGATGATCTCGCCAGCCTCCTTGGCCGGCGGCGGGTTCAGCGCCAGGACCGCGGTCTTGGAGCCGGACTCGCCGACCATGCCGCCGTCGATGCCGACGTCGGCGGTCGCCTTGCCGTCGAGCGGTTTTTTCTTCGCGCCCATGATCGCTTTCAGGCTCGGGTAGCGCGGCTCGTTGATCGCGTCGCCGACGCTGATCACCGCCGGCAGCTCGACCTCGACCGTGTCGTAGCCGTACTCGGCCTGGCGCTCGCAGCGCAGCTTGCCGTCGGCGACGTCGATCTGGATCACCTGGGTCAGCGAGGGCATCTTCAGGTGGTCGGCGACGACGGCGCCGATCGTGTAGCACTCGCCGTCATCGGACTGCTGGCCGAGCAGGACCAGGTCCGGGCTCTCGGACTCGAGCACCTTGGCCAGCGCGTAGCCGGTGGCGCAGACGTCGGAGCCGGCCAGAGCGTCGTCGGAGAGGTGCACCGAGCGGTCAGCGCCGAGCGCCACCGCCTTGTGCAGCGCGCGGACCGCCGAGTCGGGGCCCATCGTCACCGCGACGACCTCCTCGACCGGGATCGCGCCGCCCTCCTTGATCTGCATGGCGGCCTCGATGGCGTGGGTGTCGAAGGGGTTCAGGTTTTTCTCGCCGCTGCGGTCCAAGCGCATCGTCCCGGGGTCGATTCGCTTCTGGACGGCGGCGTCCGGTACCTCCTTGACCAGGACGCAGATCTTCAAGTTGAAAGCCTCCTTGGCTGGTTGCTCAAGCCGATTCGGGTGGTTGACTGACCAGTCAATCAGTCTATCTATACACGCGGACGTGTGCTATTCGGCGTGACCTCAGTCACGTTCCCGCTGGTGGCGCTCGGCGGCGCCGTCGCGGATGAAGTCGATGATCTCGTCGGTGCCGGCCCCCGGCGTGAAGACCGCCGCCACCCCCAGCTGCTTCAGCTCGGGAATGTCCTCGGCAGGAATCGTGCCGCCGACGGTGACCAGGACGTCGTCGATGCCTTGCTCCTTGAGCAGCGCGACGACCCGCGGCACCAGCGTCATGTGGGCGCCGGAGAGGATCGAGAGGCCGACCGCATCGGCGTCCTCCTGGATCACCGTCTCGGCGATCTGCTCCGGCGTCTGGTGCAGGCCGGTGTAGATGACCTCCATGCCGGCGTCGCGCAGGGCGCGAGCGATGATCTTGGCGCCGCGGTCGTGCCCGTCCAGGCCTGGCTTGGCGACGACGACGCGGATCTTGCGGGCGGTTGCTGCCTCCATGGCCGGCGGAACCCTAGAACACCGGAGACTCGGTGTAGGTGCCGAAGACCTCCTGCATCGCCGCGATCATCTCGCCCTCGGTGGCGCGGGCGCGGGCCGCCTCGAGGATCGGCGGCATCAGGTTGGCCTCAGTCGCGGCCGCCCGCTTCAGCTCGGCGAGAGCCGTTTCGACGACCGCCCCGTCGCGGCGGTCGCGGGTCGCCCGCAGGCGATCTACCTGCTTGCGTTCGAGCGCCGGGTCGATGCGCAGGATCGGCGTCGCCGCTTCTCCCTCCTGGACGAAGTCGTTGACGCCGACCACGATCCGCTTGCGCTCGTCCAGCTCGCGCTGGTAGGCGAAGGCGGCCTCGGCGATCTCGCGCTGCGGGAAGTTGCGGCGGATCGCCTCGACCATCCCCCCCAGCTCGTCGATCCGCGCGAAGTAGTCGTAGGCGGCGGCCTCCATCTCGTCGGTCAGCTTCTCGACGAACCAGGAGCCGCCGAGCGGGTCTGGCGTGTTGGGGGCGCCGGACTCGAAAGCGATGATCTGCTGGGTGCGCAACGCCACCCGCACCGCCTCCTCGGTCGGCAGCGCCAGCGCCTCGTCGAAGGAGTTGGTGTGCAGCGACTGGGTGCCGCCGAGCACCGCCGCCAGCGCCTCCAGCGAGGTGCGGACGACGTTGTTGAGCGGCTGCTGGGCGGTCAGCGAGACGCCGGCGGTCTGGGCGTGAAAGCGCAGCCGCATCGACTCCTCCCGCCTGGCGCCGTAGGTGTCGCGCATCTCCCGCGCCCAGATCCGCCTCGCCGCCCGATACTTGGCGACCTCCTCGAAGAAGTCGATGTGGGCGTTGAAGAAGAAGGAGAGCCGGGGAGCGAAATCGTCGATGTCCAAGCCACGCTCCAATGCCCGCTCGACGTAGGTGAATCCGTCCTTGAGCGTGAACGCCAGCTCCTGCTGGGCGGTCGAGCCGGCCTCGCGGATGTGGTAGCCCGAGATCGAGACCGGGTGCCAGCGCGGCATCTGCTCGGTGCACCACTCGATCATGTCGGTGACCAGCCGCATCGCCGGCTCGATCGGGAAGCACCACTCCTTCTGGGCGATGTACTCCTTGAGGATGTCGGTCTGGATCGTGCCCCCGAGCTTCTCGGGCGGCACCCCCTGCTTCTCGCCGACCAGGACGTAGAAGGCGAGCAGGATCGCCGCCGGCGCGTTGATCGTCATCGAGGTGCTGACCCCGGCCAAGGGGATCCCCTCGAAGAGCTGCTCCATGTCGTCGAGACTGTCGACCGCAACCCCCTCGCGGCCGACCTCGCCGAGGCTGCGGGCGTGGTCGGAGTCGTAGCCCATCAGGGTCGGCATGTCGAAGGCGGTCGAAAGCCCCGTCTGCCCATGGTCGAGCAAATAGTGGAAGCGCTCGTTGGTCTCCTCCACGGTGCCGAAGCCGGCGAACTGGCGCATCGTCCAGAGCCGCCCGCGGTACATCGACTCGTAGGGCCCGCGCGTGAACGGGTGCTCGCCCGGCCGGCCGATGTCCGTCTCGGGGTCGGCCGGCGCGTCCTCGGGCCCGTAGAGGGCCTCGATCGGATGTCCCGACAGGGTCGTGAACTCCGCTTCTCGCTCTTCAAGCGCCGGCTTGCGCTTGGGCTC
>DASVWY010000309.1:0-8672 GCA_036392975.1 Solirubrobacterales bacterium
GGATCAGCAGGTCGAAAACCGCGCCGGCGGCACCGGCGCTGCCGTCGCGGACCGAGCTGCGCATGACGATCCCGTCGTAGCCGTGGACGGTCTCGAAGACCCGGGCCGCCGCGGCGCGGACCCCGGAGGCCTCGGTCGCGAGCACGATCCGGGCCGAGCGCTCGACCTCGCGGCGGGCGGCGCGGGCGGCGAAGGGGCCTGACCTCGAGGAGGGGAGCGCGGGCGAGTAGGTGCTTTGGATGCCCGAGCGCGGGGGAGAGGCGTCGCCGGCGGCGCTCTCGGCGGCCTGCGCGGCCCTTTCGAAGCCTTCGCTCCGCATGCGGTTGCCGTTGTCTTGCGCGGCGGGCAGTCGGGCGCTGGGGAGGCCCGGGCGTTCCTCCGATAGGAAGTGGGACTGAGGGTCATCGGAGATCGGCGAGCCCTCTTCGGAGATCGCCACTACCGCCGTCGCAACGGCGATCGCGGCGGTTGCGGCGGCGCCGGCGAAGGCCGGGAGGCGTCGTCTCGGCACCCGCTCGAGCCAGGAGGCGATGCGGGCGAAGGGCGAGCCGGCGCCGCCCCTGGCTGGGAAGCCGGCGGCGGCACGGGCGTCGAGGTCGGCGACGAACTCCGGTCGCGGCGCCGGGCGCAGCCCCCGCAGATCGGCGGCAAGGTCGATTTCGTCCCTATGCGGGCTCATGGCACGCCTCCCTCAGCTTGGCGATGGCTCGGTGCAGCTTGGTGCCGGCGTTGGACTCGCTGAGCCCGAGCACGCGGGCGATCTCGGCGTTGGAGAGGCCGGCGAAGAACTTGAGCGCGACCAGCTCCCGCTCGCGCGGGGCGAGCTCCTCCAGCGCCTCGGCCAGTACCAGGCGGCGCTCGCTCTGCTCGACCCGGTGGAGCGCCGCCGGATCGGCCAGATCGAGCGGCTCGGCGAGGAGCGAGGCGTGCCTACTCCGCCGTCGCAGCTCGTCGAGGGCCGCGTTGCGGGCGATCCCGAACAGCCATGCCCGGGCGCTGCCGCGGCCGGGATCGAAACGGTGGCGGTTGCGGTAGGCCCGCTCGAAGGCGGCAGCAGTGACGTCCTCGGCCGCGCCGCGGTCGCGCAGCAGGCCCACCGCGTAGGCGTAGAGATCGTCCCGGCTCTGGCGGTAGAGCTCGTCGAAGACGAGCCCTGCCTCCTGGCGAGAGTTCTCCAGCGTTGCGGCGTCTGCCTCACACTCGTACTACGAGCGCGAGGCGAATCCGTCACAGCCGGAAGTTGTCAGGCGGCTTGGCGGGCGGGTGGCATCGAGATGGGATCGTCGCCCGCAGCTGGCGAGGACGACGAACCCATTTCGATGACAGGACCCGCCCGAGCAACCGTCAGTCCCTCGCGGCAAGCAGCCTCGATCGAGCTGGAGACGATCTCGACCAGGCGACGCAGATCGGCTTTGGAGATCGAGAGCGGCGGCATCAGGACGACGACGTCGCCGAGCGGGCGGACGATGGCGCCGTGCTTGCGGGCCTCGAGCGTGACCCGATGCCCGAGGCGCAGCGCCGGGTCGTGCCGGCCGAGGTCGATCCCGACCATGAAGCCGCGGTGGCGCACCTCCTCCACCCCCGCCATCGCGGCGACCTCGCCCAGCAGCCGGTCGAGCAGGTGGATCTTCGGCTGCAGTTGCAGCAGGGTCCGCTCCCGCTCGAAGGCCTCGAGGCTCGCCAAGGCGGCGGCGCAGGCGAGCGGGTTGCCGGTGTAGGTGTGTCCGTGGAAGAAGGTGCGGCTCTGCTCGGGGGCGCCGAGGAATCCCTCGTAGATGCGCTCCGTCGTCAGCGTCGCCGCCAGCGGCAGGTAGCCGCCCGTCAGGCCCTTGGCGAGGCAGAGCAGGTCGGGCGCCACGCCCTCCTGCTCGCAGGCGAACATCGTTCCGGTGCGGCCGAAGCCGGTCGCGACCTCGTCGCAGATCAAGAGCACGCCAAAGCGGTCGCACAGCTCGCGCACGGCGCGCAGGTAACCGGGCGGGTGGACGATCATCCCGGCGGCGCCCTGGACCAGCGGCTCGACGATCACCGCCGCGACCTCCTCCTCGTGGGCGGCGAGGACCCGTTCGAGATCGGCGGCGTCGCCCGGCTCGGCGGCGTGGGTCTGGAACAGGAGCGGCCGGTAGGTGGCGTGGAAGAGGTCGATCCCGCCGACCGAAACCGAGCCGATCGTGTCCCCGTGGTAGGCGTCGCGTAGGTGGACGAAGGAGGTGCGGCGGACATGCTGGCCGCCGCGCTGCTGCTGGAACTGGAAGGCCATCTTCAGCGCGATCTCGGTCGCGGTCGAGCCGGACTCGGAATAGAAGACGCGCGAGAGGCCGGGCGGAGTGAGCTCGACCAGCCGGGCCGCCAGCTCGGCGGCGCCCGGATGGGAGAGCCCGAGCATGGTCGAGTGGGCGACCCGGTCGAGCTGCTCGCGCACCGCCGCGTCGATGCCGGCGTGCCGGTGGCCGTGGACGTTGCACCAGAGCGAGGAGACGCCGTCGATGTAGCGGCGACCGTCCGTGTCGATCAGGTCCGTGCCCTCGGCCCGCTCGATCATCAGCGGCTCTTCCTGAGACCACGCCTGCTGCTGGGTGAAGGGATGCCAGAGATGTTCCTGGTCGAGCTGAACCGGGTAGGCCGACATCCAACGCCGACCTTAGCTGCGTCCGCGGCGGCAAGCGGCCCGCGGCGTGTGCGCCTTCGCACACTAACCTCTACACGGAAAGCTGCAATCATCGAACGCTATGGCCGAGCGTGGAGCAACCCCCCAGGTCCCGGCCCTCCGGCGCCGAGCGCTGCGCGCGGTTCGCTCGCTCTTCTCACCGCTGCTGCCGGACGACTACCTCGAACTGATCAATCCGCTGTGGTCGACGCGCGAGTTGCGCGGCCGCATCGAGCGGATCGACCGGGAGACTTCCGAAGCGGTCACCGTGCTGATCCGCCCCGGGTTCGAGTGGACCGGCCACCGGCCCGGCCAGTACCTGCGGATCGGCGTCGTCGTCGACGGGGTGCACCACTGGCGTGCCTACTCGCTCACCTCCGAGCCGGAGCGCCCCGACGGCTGCATCAGCATCACGCCGAAGCTGGTCGACACCGGCAAGGTCTCGCCGTATCTGGTGCACCGGGCGAGGCCGGGCGACGTCGTCCGCCTCGGCGGCGTCGAAGGGACCTTCGTGCTGCCGGACCCCCCGCCCGAGAAGGCGCTCTTCATCAGCGCCGGCAGCGGCATCACGCCGATCATGAGCATGCTGCGCAGCCTGCATCGCCAGGACGCGGTCGGCGACGTCGTCCACGTCCATTCCGCCCGCGACGAGGAGGGGGTGATCTTCGCCGACATCCTGCGCGAGATCGACGGCTCCCAGCCGGGCTATTGCCTGCACCTGCGGATCACCGGTCGCCAGGGCAGGCTCGGGCCCGCCGACCTCGATCGTGTCTGCCCCGACTGGCGCCAGCGACAGGCCTTCCTCTCCGGACCGGCCGAGATGCTCGACGCGATGAGCGCCCGCTGGGAGGCGGAGGGCGACCGGGAGCTGCTCCACATGGAGCGCTTCCAGCCCGTGATCGGCGGCGAGCCCGGAGAGGGGGAGGGCGGCGCCGTCCGCTTCGCCAAGAGCGGCGTCGAGGCTCGCTGCGACAGCGGCACCCCGATCCTGGTCGGCGGCGAGGAAGCCGGCGCCACCCTGCCCTTCGGCTGCCGGATGGGTATCTGCCACACCTGCGTCGGAAAGCTCTGCAACGGAAAGGTGCGCGACCTGCGCACCGGCAAGGTCCACGGCAGCGAGGGCGAGATGATCCGCACCTGCGTCAACGCCCCCGAAGGACCGATCGAGATCGCGCTTTGAAATCACGAAAGGGAACCGAATGAACGCAACGACTGCTGAGGCAACGAGTGCCGAGGTTGAAGTTCAGAGCCCGCTCGCCCATCTGTCGGAGGCGCAGCTGGAGGAGCTCGGCCGCGAGTTCGATGCGATTCGCGACCGGGTCCACGCCGAGCTGGGCGACCGCGACCGCCGCTACATCGAGAGCATGATCGCGATGCAGCGGCGGCTGGCGGTGATCGGCCGCGTGCTGCTGCTCGGCGCCCGCTACCGGCCCACCCAGGTCGCCGGCACGGCGGCGCTCTCGATGGCCAAGATCCTCGAGAACATGGAGATCGGCCACAACGTCCTGCACGGCCAGTGGGACTGGATGAACGATCCCCAGATCAACTCCTCGACCTGGGACTGGGACACCGCCTCCACCGCCGAGGCCTGGAAGCACTCGCACAACTACGTCCACCACACCTTCACCAACATCCTCGGCAAGGACAAGGACCTCGGCTACGAAATCATGCGGATCGACCCGCAGCAGGAGTGGCACCCGGTCTACCTCTTCCAGCCGCTCTACAACCTGCTGCTGATGGCGTTCTTCGAGTGGGGCGTGGCCCTCCACGACCTCGACTTCGAGGCGATCCGCAAGGGCCACAAGTCCAAGGCGCAGGTGAAGCGCGAGCTGGCGGGGATCGTCGGCAAGGCGAAAAGCCAGATCGTCAAGGACTACGTCGCCTGGCCGCTGCTGAGCGGCCTCGCCGCGGCGGCGCTCGACGCGGCCACCGAGACCAAGCGTGGCAGCAAGACCCGGCGTGGTGGCATCTGGCGCCGGCGCCGGCGCGGCGGCCTGGCCGGGGTGCTGCGGAACGCCCTGGCCAGCGGGCGCGGCTCCTACGTCGCTGCTGCCAAGGCAAATGCCGGCGCCAACATCATCCGCAACGTCTGGGCCTACGCGATCATCTTCTGCGGCCACTTCCCCGACCAGACCTACACCTTCAGCCCCGAGGAGGTCGAGGACGAGAGCCGGGGCGGCTGGTACGTGCGGCAGCTGGCCGGCGCGGCGAACATCGAGGGCAGCCCGCTCTTCCACGTCGCCAGCGGCAACCTCGGCTACCAGGTCGAGCACCATCTCTTCCCCGACCTGCCCAGCACCCGCTACGCGGAGATCGCGCCGCAGGTGAAACAGATCTGCGAGCGCTACGGCCTCCCCTACAACAGTGGGCCGTTCGGGCAGCAGCTGGGGATGGTGCAGAGGACGATCCTGCGCTTGGCATTTCCCGGTGGCAAGGCCCGCCCGAAGCCGGGTCCCTACCGCGGCGAGGACCACGCAGCTCTGTGACGTAAATCACCGGAAGCCGGCGGCGGCGCGCTGCGACGATGCTGTCTTGACCCGCTACCGCCACCTGATCACCGACGAGAACCGCAAGTGGTGGACGCTCGGGGCGATGTGCTTCGCGCTGTTCATGATCATGCTCGACAACACGGTCGTGAACGTGGCCCTGCCCTCGATCCAGCGCGACCTCGGCGCCTCGCTCTCGGCCCTGGAGTGGACGGTCAACGGTTACACGCTCTCCTTCGCGGTGCTGCTGGCGACCGGGGGCCGGCTCGGCGACATCTTCGGGCGCCGCCTGACCTTCCTGATCGGCGTCGTCGTCTTCGCCCTCTCCTCGGCCACCGCGGGCCTCGCCCCCGACACGACCTCCCTCGTCGTCAGTCGCGTCGTGCAGGGCGTCGGAGCGGCGCTGATGATGCCGGCGACGCTCTCGATCGTCACCGACGCCTTCCCGGCTCACGAGCGGGGGAAGGCGATGGGGACCTGGGCCGGCGTCTCGGCGCTGGCCCTGGCCGTCGGCCCCGTCCTCGGCGGCTTCCTCACCGAGCACGTCAGTTGGCGGGCGATCTTCTACCTCAACATCCCGGTCGCGATTGGCGCCGTGCTGGCGGCGCTGTTCGCGGTACGGGAGTCGCGCGACACGACCGTCGGCCGTGCCGTCGACTACCTCGGCGTGGCGACCCTGACCGCGGCGCTGACTGCCCTCGTCCTGGCCCTGGTCGAGGGCAACGCCTGGGGCTGGGGCTCGCCGGAGATAGTGGCGCTGCTGGCGGGCGCCGCCCTGGGCCTCGTCGCCTTCGTCGCGGTCGAGCTGCGGGTCAGGGCGCCGATGGTCGAGTTTCGTTTCTTCTCCGATCGCAACTTCCTCGGCGCCGTGGTGGTGGCGCTGATCGTCTCCTTCGCGATGCTCGGCGTCTTCTTCTTCCTCGCCCTCTACATGCAGAACATCCTCGGCTACTCGCCCCTGGAGGCGGGGGTTCGGTTCCTGCCCTCGACCCTGATGGTCGTCGTCGTCGCTCCGGTCGCGGGACGGCTGGCCGACCGCATTGGCCCGCGCTGGCTGATCGCCGCCGGCCTGACCATCGTCGCCGCCTCGCTCTACAGCTTCAGCGGCATCGCGGTCGACTCCAGCTACGGGGCGCTGCTGCCCGGCTTCGTGCTGCTCGGGATCGGGATCGCGCTGACGATGTCGCCGATGACGAGCGCCGCGATGAACGCGGTCGCGGTCGAGAAGGCCGGCATCGCCTCCGGCGTCCTCTCGATGTTCCGGATGGTCGGCGGCAGCCTCGGCGTCGCCGTCACCGGCGCGATCTTCCAGGGGGCGGTCGGCAATCCGGCGACCGCGACGCCGGTCGAATTCGTCGACGCGCTCGGCCACGCGATGACCGTCTCGGCCTTGGTGGCGCTGACCGGCGCGGTCGTCGGCGCGCTGGCGATCAGGGCGAGGCGGAAGCCGATCGGCCCGGTCGAAACGGAGGTGGCCGCGGCGTCGACCGGTCCGGCTGGCGAGCTGGCCGCTCGCGAGTCGGCGGGCTGATCGAATCCGCGCCGTCCCGGCTCTGGCGCTTTATTCGCGCATATCGCGAGTAAAGCGCCAGGCCGGCCAGCTTGCCGGCCTGGCGACGTCGAGCGCCGCCAGCGTCTCCACCTCCACCTGACCGAGCGCGGCGATCGTCTCGCGGTTCGAGCGCTCGATCGGACTCGGTTCCCTGGGCCAGGGCGTGAGGACGACCGCAGCGACCTCGAGACCGACCGAGCGTGCCGCCTCCAGGGTCAGCAGCGTGTGGTTGATCGTGCCAAGGCCAGGTGAGGCGGCTACCACGAGCGGTAGCCCGAGGTCGCCCGCGAGGTCCCGGACGAGGTAGGTGGGCTCGGTGCTCAGGGGGACGAGCAGCCCACCGACCCCCTCGCAGACGAGAAGGTCGGCGCCGTCTGCCGCGACGCGGGCGGCGTCGAGCAGCCGCCGGGGGTCGATCGCCTCCCCGGCCAGCTCGGCGGCCAGATGCGGCGACATCGGCGGCCGGTAGCGGTAGGGCGCGATCTCCTCGTTGCTCTGCCGCGAGCCGGCGGCCCGCCGCAGCACCTCATGATCCGCCTCAACCACCGGCCGATAGGCCGAAAAGTCAACCCGGGGTTGACTTTTCGGCCCATCGGCGGTGACGATCTCGTCGAGGCCGGTGACTGCGGGCTTGAAGACCGCGACGCGCTGGCCTTCGGCTGCGAGCGAGTGGGCGATGACGGCGGCGACGACGGTCTTTCCGACCTCGGTGCCGGTGCCGGTGACGAAGACGCCTCGAATCCCGCCTTGCCCTGAGAGCCCGTCCCGGTCGGTCGACGGCATGGCCGTCAGGCGGCGAGGGCGACGCCTTCGGCCGGCGCCGTGGCGATCCCCAGCTCGCGGGCCGCGGCGCCGGTCAGCGCCGCGGCGCGGCGCAGCTCACCGGCCTCGTGGGTCGCCATCACCGTGAAGCGCAGGCGGCAGGAGCCCTCGGGGACCGTCGGCGGGCGGATCCCCTGGGCGAAGACGCCGTCCTCGAGCAGCCGCTCGCTCAGCTCCATCGTTGGCGCCGCCTCGCCGACCGCCACGGGGACGATCTGTGTCTCGGAGGCGCCGAGCTCGAGCCCCTCGGCAGCCAGCGCCCGGCGCAGGACGTGGGCGTTGGCGCGCAGCCGCTCGACCCGCTGGGGCTCCGCTTCGAGCAGCTCCAGCCCCGCCTCGGCGGCGGCGAGGACCGGCGGCGGCGGCGCCGTCGAGAAGATGAAGGGGCGCGCGGCGTTGACCAGGTACTCGACCAGCTCGCCGCTCGCGCACACGTAGGCGCCATAGGAGCCGAGCGCCTTGCCGAGCGTGCCGACGACCAGGTCGACCTCCTCGCTCAACCCGGCAGCGGCGACCGTGCCCCGCCCGCCGGGGCCGACGGCTCCGGTCGCGTGCGCCTCGTCGACCATCAGTCGGCAGCCGTGGCGGCGGGCCAGCTCCACCAGCTCCGCCAGCGGCGCCACGTCGCCGTCCATCGAGAAGAGGCCATCGCTGACGATCAGCGCGCCGCGTCCCTCCGCCTGCCGCAGTCCCCAGGCCAGGTGCTCGACGTCGGCGTGGCGGTAGACGAAGGTCTCCGCCCGCGCCAGGCGGCAGCCGTCGACGATGCTGGCGTGGTTGAGCTCGTCGGAGAACACGACCTCGCCCCGACCGGCAAGCGCCGCGATCGCGCCGGTGTTGGCGAGATAGCCGGAGCCGAACAGCAGCGCCGCCTCGTAGCCCTTGAACCGGGCCAGCCTCCGCTCGAGGCTGCGATGCGGCGCCATGTTGCCGGAGATCAGCCGCGAGGCGCCGGCGCCGGTCCCCCAGCGCAGCGCCGCCTCGGCCGCCGCCTCGCGCAGCCGCGGGTGCGCGGCCAGGCCGAGGTAGTCGTTCGAGCAGAGCAGCAGCACCTCGCGCCCGTCGAGCAGGACCCGCGGGCCCTGCTCGCCTTCGACCAGTCGCAGCCGCCTGTGGAGGCCCCGCTCGCGGAGCTCCTGCAGCCGCTCTGCGACATCGGTCATGC
>DASVWY010000310.1:0-2044 GCA_036392975.1 Solirubrobacterales bacterium
GGGCGATCGCGGCGCCGGCGCCGGCCACCGCGAGCGAGCGGCTGGCCCACTGGGCCGGCGTCCGCCCGGCCGACGGCAACCCGCCCAACCCGCCGCGGCGGCTGCCCTCGCTCGATCCGCCGCTGGCGGAGGGTGGGAGCAGGCGGCGTCGCATCGCACGGCGGGCGGCGCTTGGCGTGGCCGGCGCGCTTGGCGTCGGTCTCACCGCCCTGGCCGCGCAGAAGATCGGCGTCGACAACGTGCTCTCCAGCATCGTCCGCTCGGACGTCACCTGGGTCCTCGTCGCCTGCGCGTTGATGGCCCTCTCCCTCTTCTTCCGCGCCGCCTCCTGGTACGGGATCGTGCGCGCGGCGCTTCCCAACCGGCCGGTCCGCCGCCGCGACGTGACCTCGGCGACGATGATCGGGGTGCTGATGTCGGCGACCCTGCCGGCGCGGCTCGGCGAGCCGGCGCGGGCGATGACCCTCGCCCGCCGCACGGGGCGGATGCGCGAGACCTTCCCCGTCCTGCTCGGCACTCTGGTCTCGCAGACGATGCTGAACCTGGTCGCCCTCCTCCTGCTCGGCGTCATCATCGTCTCCAGCACCGACCTCTTCCACTCCAGCACCGAGAAGCTCTTCGCCTTCAGCCTCGTGCCGCTCGGACTGCTGGTGCTCGTCCTGCTGGCGCCGGCGCTGATGCGCCGCAGCGGCAACGGTCGCCTTGCCCGCCTCGGCGATTCGCTGCGGGGGGCGCTGGTGCAGGTGCGCTCGGGGCTGGCGGTCTTCCGCACGCCCCGCCGCGGCGCCCTCGCGGCCGCTGCCCAGCTGACCGCGTGGGCGATCCAGCTGCTCGCCTGCTGGGCGCTCTTCGCGGCGCTCGGGCTCAACCACGAGGCCAGCGTCGGCGCCGCCGCCGCGGTTCTCTTCGCCGTCAACGTCACGGCGGTAGTGCCCGCGACCCCGTCGAACATCGGCGTCTTCCAGCTCGCCGTGATCAGCGTCCTCCACACCGGCTTCGGCATCGGTACGGCCGACGCCCTCGCCTACGGCGTCATCCTGCAGGCGGTGGAGATCGCCACCGCGGTCGCCCTCGGCCTCCCCTCGCTGGTGCGCGAAGGCCTCACCTGGAGCGACCTTCGCGTGCAGGCGCTGTCGTCGTCGCCGGTCCGGCTCGAGCCTCGGCCGGCCAGCCGCGACAGTCGCGAGCGGGTCCGCGCCTAGCCGGCTGTCCCAATTCCGCCGACCGCCCGGCTCCGATAGCGGCGTTCCGAAACGGGTAACCGTTGTTACTCATGATGTACGACAGCCAGTCCGGGGGTGCCGGGGGGCAAGAGGACAGGGAGACGAACGCCGACGGAGAGCGGGTGGGCAGCCGCGCCCTCTCGGTCTTCACGCGCGTGCTCAACGCGAGGATCCTGCGGGCGCACGTGGCCGGGCCGCTGAGCTCGAAGCAGTTGGAACAGGAGCTCGGCTGGGCTCCGAAAGCGAGCCTGCGGGTGGCAACCGTCGGCCTCTGCGAAGTCGGAGCGCTGCTTCGCTCCGAACCGCACGGTGCGCGACAGGGCACGGTCACCGAGCTGACCCCGGCCGGGGCCGACTTGCTGGCCCTCGCCGACGTGCTCGAGCGCTGGCTGGCGAACTCGCCCTTCGGCCCGATCCCGCTGCCGGACACGGCAGCGCGTGGGGCGGTGCGAGCCCTGGCGGCGGGCTGGGACGCGGCCATCGTCGGCGCCGTGGCGGAGCGACCTCGGACCCTTGCCGAGCTGAGCGCCGAGATCTCCGGTCACAGCTATCCGGGCCTGAAACGGCGTCTCGCCAAGCTGCGGGCCGCGAATCTGGTCACCCTGGTCCCCGACGGCAAGCGGAGCCCCATGCACGCGGCGACCCAGTGGCTTCGATGCGCCGTCGGCCCCCTCAGTGTCGCCGGGCGCTGGGAGCTGCAACACGCGAGGGCCAGCGCCAGGCCGATGACCCGGCGCGAGATCGAGGCCAAATTCCTCCTCGCGCTTCCGTTGGTGGAGCTTCCGGAGGACACCTCGGGGAGCTGCGTGCTGGCGGCGCTG
>DASVWY010000311.1:0-4115 GCA_036392975.1 Solirubrobacterales bacterium
GCGCCCCCAGTCGAGCGGTATGAACAGCTGCACCCCGATCAGCATCAGCAGGGTCACGACCAACCCGACCGCGATCCCGAGGCCGATCTTCTCCGCCAGCAGCGCCGAGCGGCCGACGAGGCCGCGGGCGAGACGGGGGAAGACGTTCTCCTCGCGCTCCAGCGCCAGCGCCCCGGCGACGAGGAGGACGGTGATGAAGGTCAGGGTGAAGGTGGCGGCGACGGCGATCGCGAAGAGGTCGAGCGGCGGGGTCGACTCGCTGACCACCTGCTTGTCGACGACGATTGGCTGCGCCAGCCGGTCGAGCAGCGTCGCGCCGACGTCGAGGTTGTCGCGCGCCGCCCTGGCGAACCGGATCAGCCGGTTGCCCGCCGCCCGCAGCTCTCCCGGCGGCAGCGAGGGCCGCAGCGTTTCGAGCAGCTCGGCGGCGCCGCGCAGGCCGAGGATCTCGATTTTCTGCCCGACGACTTCGACCGTGCCGCCGTTGACCGCGAGGTTGAGCGAACGGCCCCCTTCAGCCGCAATCCGCCGCGCGATCGCCAGATTCGCCTGCGCCAGCAGGGAGGAGATGCGATCGTCGACCAGGCGAGCCTTGAGCGGGTCCTCCTGGTTGACCACGATCTCGATCCGGGGGGTCTGCGGGGTGAGCGTCGAGAGCGAGTTGAGCCGGTCGACCAGGTCGGCGGGCAGGATCAAGGCCGCCAGCACGTCGCCGGAGCGGACCTCCTCCAACGCCTGCTCGCGATCCTCGACGTGGACGCAGGTGACGCGCCGGCAGATGCGGCCCTCGACGCCGATGTCCGGCAGCTCGCGGCCACCGACCGCGATGCGCGAATCGGCAGGGATCTCATTGAGGAAGGCGACCCGCGGCTTCTCCTCGTCGCGCGAGATCGCGAAGCCGACCAGGAGCGCGACAAGCACCGGGTAGACGATCAGCAGCGCGGCCTGCAGCGGCGAGCGCCGCAGGATCTGCAGGTCCTTGATCAGCAGCCAGCGCACGCCGCTCAGTGCCCCCGGTGCTGCAGAAAGGCGACGAAGGCGGTCTCGAAGTCGCTGCGCGCGGCCTCTGGCGCCTCGCTGTGCACCGCCCCGCGCAGTTCCTCCGGCGTCCCGTCGAAGAGCGCCTCGCCGTCGGCGAGCACCAGCAGCCGCTGTCCGTAGCGCTCCGCCTCCTGAATGTCGTGGGTCGAGAAGATCACCGTCGTGCCGCCGCCCGCCAGCGCCGAGACGAAGTCCCACAGCCGCGCCCGCTGGCGCGGGTCGAGGCCGACGCTCGGCTCGTCGAGGAGCAGGGCGACGGGGCGCGAGAGCAGGCCGATGGCGATGTTGATCCGCTGCTGGTTGCCGCCCGAGAGGCGCGCGACCGTCTCGCCGCGCCGCTCGCGCAGGCCGGTCAGATCGAGCATCTCCTCGACCGAGGCGAGCGGGTCCTCATGTCCCTCCAGCCGTGCGAAAAGGAGCAGGTTCTCCTCCACCGTCAAGCGGCGATAAAGCGCCGCCTGCTGCGGCACCCAGCCAACGTCGCCGTTGGGCAGATGAACCTCGCCCCCGTCGGGTCGTGCGATCCCCGCCAGGATCGAGAGCAGCGTCGTCTTGCCGGCCCCGTTCGGCCCGATCACCGCCAGCCGCTCCCCCGCGTGCGCGGCAAAGTCGACCCCCTTCAACGCTTCCCGCTCGCCATAGAGCTTCACCAGCCCGCGAGCCTCCAGCGCAGCCTCCCCTAGAGCCGTCCCCGCCATCAGTGAAAAGCTACTCGCCCATCCGGTAGCCGGGTATTAGGAAACGTTTGAGGGAGGGGCGGGATATCCCTCGAACGGGCGGATCCTCAAAGTGCCGGCCTCATTAGGCCGCCACTTGTCCGGGCGGGGGATATCCCGCCCCTCCCCCTAGAATCGACCAATGCCCTTCCCGGCAACCCGCCTGCGCCGTTTACGGCGCACCGAGACGCTGCGCGGTTTGGTCCGCGAGACGGAGCTGTCGCCTTCGCATCTGATCCAGCCGGCGTTCGTCGTCGCCGGCGAGGGCGTGCGCGAGGAGGTCGAGTCGATGCCGGGGATAGAGCGCTTCTCGATCTCGGAGCTGGTCGGCGAGGCGACCGAGCTCGCCGCCGCCGGGATCGGCGCGCTGCTGCTGTTCGGAGTGCCCGCCGAAAAGGACGAGTCGGGGTCGGGGGCCTACGACGACGAGGGGATCGTGCAGATGGCGGTGCGGGCGCTGAAGGAGGCCCATCCCGACCTGGTCACGATCACCGACGTTTGTCTCTGCGAGTACACCTCGCACGGCCACTGCGGCTTCGTCCGCGAGGGCGAGGTCGACAACGACCTGACGGTCGAGCTGCTGGCGAAAACTGCGATCTCCCACGCCGAGGCCGGCGCCGACGCCGTCGCCCCGAGCGACATGATGGACGGCCGGGTCGCATCGATCCGCCACCAGCTCGACGAGGAGGGCCACGCCCGCGTCCCGATCGTCGCCTACAGCGCCAAGTACGCGTCGGCCTTCTACGGCCCCTTCCGCGACGCTGCCGAGTCGACGCCGGAGTTCGGCGATCGGCGCGGCTACCAACTCGACCCCGCCAACGCCGCCGAGGCCGTGCGCGAGGCGAAGCTCGATCTCGAGGAGGGCGCCGACATGCTGATGGTGAAGCCGGCGACCCCGTACCTCGATGTTGTGCGCAGAGTCAAGGAGGAGACCGGGGCGCCGCTGGCCGCCTACCACGTCTCCGGCGAGTACTCGATGCTGAAGGCGGCCGCCGCCAACGGCTGGATCGACGAGCGGGCCGCGGTGCTGGAGACCCTGACCTCGATTCGCCGCGCCGGCGCCGATGCGATCGTCACCTACTACGCCAAGGAGGCCGCCGCATGGCTCCAGTGAAGGTGCCGCAGTCGAAGGCACGCTCGCGCAAGGACGGCGCGGCGATCCCCCTCGACGAGACCGACAAGCGCCTGATGAACCTGCTGCAGTCGAGCTTCCCGCTCGACCCCGAGCCGTTTGCGCTGGTTGCCTCCGAGGCGGAGCTGGAGCTCGATGACGTGCTCGCCCGCACCCAGCGCCTGCTCGACGAGCGGATCATCCGCGAGATAACGCCGATCTTCGACACGCGGGCGCTCGGCTACGAGTCGATGCTGGTCGCCGCCAAAGTCGACGCCGAGCACCCGCAGCGCGCCGCCGCCGCGGTCAACGCCCACCCCGGCGTCTCGCACAACTACCTGCGCACCCACGACTTCAACCTCTGGTTCACGATCGCCGTCCCGCCCGACTCCGCGCTCGGCATGGAGGGAACGCTGGAGGCGCTGATGCGGGAGACCGGCGCCGAGTCGATGCGCCAGCTGCCGACCCTGACCCTGTTCAAGATCAACATGAACCTGGAGATGGAGAAGGGCACCGACGCGCTCGCGTCCGCGGTCGAGGCGGCCCCCCCGCGCGAGCTGGAGCGCCAGCCCTACGACGAGGCCGACGTCGCGACGATCCGCGCCATGCAGGGGCCGATGGCAGCGATCGAGCGGCCCTACGACGAGGCCGCCGCCGAGCTGGGTATCTCCACCGACGAACTTCTCGGGCGGCTGCGCAACATGGTCGAGCGCAAGCTGCTGCGGCGGGTCGCCGCGATCCTCTACCACCGCCGGGCCGGCTTCTCGGCGAACGGGATGGGCGTCTGGAAGGTCCCCGAGGAGGAGATCCTCGAGACCGGCCGTCGCATGGCCTCCTTCCGCGGCATCTCCCACTGCTACCAGCGCCCCACCTACGAGGACTGGCCCTACAGCGTCTTCACGATGGCGCACGGCCGCTCCAAGCAGGAGTGCGACGCGATCCTCGACTCGATCGCCGCCGAGTGCGGGATGGGCCCCGACGACCGCGCCACCCTTTACTCCTCGACCGAGTACAAGAAGATCCGCCTCCATTACTTCACCGACGACTACGCCGCCTGGGAGGCCGAGCATTCCTAGCGGCGAGCGCTCGGCGGAGCTCTACCGCCGGGCGTTGCAGGTCCTCCCCGGTGGCGTCAACTCGCCCGTACGGGCGATGCGGCAGATCGGGCGCGAGCCGATTTTCGTCGAGCGCGGCGAGGGCGCCGAGCTGATCGACGTCGACGGCAACCGCTACCTCGACTGTGTCGG
>DASVWY010000312.1:0-6373 GCA_036392975.1 Solirubrobacterales bacterium
AGAGGTCCACCTGTTCTCCGGCTGTGTCAAATCCTTTCAGCAGCACGGAGCCACCCAGTTCGCCCGTCTGGCTTGTGCCCAGAAAAACACAGACTCCGGACTCGTACGAGGCTTTGATGGTGAATTTGATTGTGAGTTTGAGATGCAGTCTGGGGAGAAAGATGATATCTAGAGTTATCTGGATACCAGTCTGCGGAGCTATCTTGATCGTGCAGTTTGGATGTGTGATTTCGATTGATTTTCCAGCTGGGCACTCTATGTCCATTGTATTGGCGCCACTGGCTTTTTTCCCGATTGTGAGCACGTAGGCACAACCGTTCGTGTCGATGTTCCAGGTATTTTCTTGTCCTGTTGTGCGGCATTTCGCCAATTTCGGCGTGAGTGTGACCGAGGTCGTTGTCGTTGCTGACAGTGTGCCTTCGTACGACGCGTCGTCGCATGAGATTTTGCCTTCTACACCGGTGAAGCTGAACTCGGTCCTTTCAGTGCCTTCCTCGACGCCTTTGACGATCGTGTGCGACGTGTCCGACGTGTAGTGCCCGCCCGTTTCCGCATTGGTGATGGCGGCTGAAAAAGCCGCTGCGATCAGGACGAGGACGCCGACTACCGACAACCTCAAATTGGTGTTCATATCCGCTCCCTTCGATTTTTCCATTAGGAGCTTCATAGCTACCGCACGGTGCACTGACGTAGCAAGTATTTTTTTAGTAAGCAGTAACTCCTGTCGATCCAGAAGCTGGACTGTGTGGGGTTTCCCCTGTAATTGGCCTGCGATGCGCCCGCGCGTGCGCGAAAGCGCGCGAACCGAAGTGCCGAAAGCGCGCAGGCGCGAAACGGTGCGACCGCCTTCCCAGGGGGGGCTCGGCTTTGACGAATCGACTAGCCCTGCCGGGCCAAGCGCTCGGCTTCCTCGGCGCCGACGTAGGGCGCCAGGGTCAGCTCGACCAGGTCGGGCAGCAGTTTCTCCAACTGCCCGCTGCGCCCGGCACTGATCTCACGAACGATCAGCGAGAGGATGCCGCCGACCAGGGTCTCCTCGGTCGCCTCGGGCAGCGGTCGCTCGCCGCTGTGCTCGGGCCGACCGGCCTTGAGGATCTCGACGAACCCCTGCATCGAAGCGCGATGGCGCGCGGCTATCTCGCCGCCGGCGGCGACCGGCTCGATCATGCAGATGCGCGCCAGCTCCGGCTCGCCGGCAAGGAAGCGCAGCATCGTCGCCAACGCCGCCCGCACCTTCTGGGGCCAATCTTCGAAGGACTCGGCAGCCGCCTGCATCGAGGCGCGGATGTGGTCGGCGACCATCTCGTAGGCCGCGAGGAAGCAGGCTTCCTTGTCGGCGAAGTGCTCGTAGAAGGTGCGGCGCGAGACCGAAGCCGCCTTGGTGATGTGGGCGACGGTGGTCGCGTTGTAGCCGCGCTCGGCGACCGTGTCGACCAGCGCCGTGATGATCCGCTCGCGCTGATTCTGGACGATGAAGTCGCGCGGCAGGCCGTGTCGGCCGGCGGGCAACCGGGGTGCTCCCTCTGCCATGGGACCGACATTAATGCAGCGGCTGGACTGCGAGCTCGTCCTCGGCGGCCCGCGACCCGAGGTAGGGCATCACGGCCATGTAGATCAGCTCGGAGAGGAATTCCTCGCCGCGCTCGATCGCGCCGGATTCGATCTTGGCGAGGATCGTGCCGTAGATCGCCCCGGCGGCGATTTCGGCAGTGCAGCGGGACATCGGTCCGCGCTTGCCCGCCTCGCCGCGGCCACCGTCGAGGAGGTCGGCACAACTTTGCATGATGCGGTCGCGGCGGTCCTGGGCACCGCTGCCGGCTCCGTTGACGGCAACGAGGAGGAACCGGGCCCGAACCGGGTCCTCCTGCAGGTAGCGCATCGCCGCCCAGCCCGCGGCCCAGATCCGGTCGTGCCAGGTGGCGGCGGCCTCGTGGGCGCTCGTCACCCGCGCGCAGAAGTCGGCGGCTACCTCGTCGTGGACGCTGAGGAAGCAGTCCTCGAGGTCGGCGAAGCAGCGGCTGAAGTGGCCGCGGTTGACGTGCGCCCGCTCGCACAGCGTCTCGATCTCGATCGCGGAGAAGCCATGGCTGCCGACCAGGTCGACGATCGCCGCCGAGAGGCGCTCGCGGGCGGGATCGCGGCCTCTGCCGGAGCCGTTCAGATAGGACAAGGAACCGGTCCAGCCAAACTCCCCGCGCTACCTTGCCCCGAGAGGAGCGGCACTAAGCGGCCGCCCGCGCCTGCGCCGCCTGCGCCGCGCGGGCCGCTTCGACCTCCCCCACGTACGGCGTCAGCGTCACCTGCAGCATCTCCGGCAGCAGCTCCTTGAGGCCGTCCACCCGCCCGGCGACGAGGCGCTGGTGGATGAGCCAGGCCAGCCCGCCCGCGATCGCGACCTCGAGCCCCTCCGGCAGGCGCTCCGCCCGCGGGTTCAGCTCCCGTCCTTCGCGTAGCTTCGGCGCAACGCTCTCCAGCATCGCCTGGTAGCGGGCCAGCGCCGTGCCGCCGGCGGCCTGGGCCTCGACGATGCAGAGCTTGGCCCGTGCCTGCTCGTTGACGACCATCTCGAGGAGGATCTCCAGGCCGGCGGCGATCTGATCCGGCCAGGGCTGCTGGGGGTCGAGCAGCTCCGCGAAGACCTCCCGCGCGGCAGCGACGTTCTCGTCGAAGGCGGCGAGGAAGCACTCTTCCTTGTCGGCGAACTGCTCGTAGAAGGTGACCAGGGCGACCCGCGCCGTCTTCGCGATCAGCTCGATCGTGGTCTTCTGGTAGCCGCGCTCGGCGACCAGCTCGGCGGTGGCCAGCAGCATCCGCTCGCGCTGGTTCTGGGCGACGAAGTCGCGCGGGACGAGGTGGCGACCCGGGGGGAGCTTCGAGAGACGCTCGGAAATCGAGCGTGAGTCGGCCATCCCGAAACGGTACCAAAACATACAGCCCATGTCTACTGGCTTTTTCTACAGAAATTGCTCCGTTTTGACCACGGCGGTTTCTGAAAGCTGCTATATCTAGACAAAAGGTTCTCGTTTTCAAAGAGGTTGCACGGTGGCGGAAAACGACTCCAGCCAGCTTGAGCAAACGGTTTCGGTGGTCCCCTTCCCGGGGCAGCGCACTCGCCCCGCCCGGCAGCGCCTGATGGAGGCGATGCTGGTCGCCAGCGGCGAGCTCGGTTACGAGCAGGTGGCGGTGCGACACGTGATCGAGCGGGCGAAGACCAGCCGCGCGACCTTCTACAAGAACTTCAGCGACCGCGAGGACTGCTTCGCTCAGGCCCACCGCGACGCCTGCGACTGGCTCTACCGGCGCCTGGTGGGGGCCGGCAAGCGGCAGCCGTCCTGGCGCGAGGGGCTGCGCGCGGCAATGGCCGAGCTGCTGGAGTTCTGCGCCAACCAGCCGGCGCTCGCCAAGGCCCTTTTCGTCGAGGTCCATGCCGCGGGCGACCAAGCGCTGGCCCAGCGCCACGATCTGATGGAGCGCCTCTCCCGCGCACTCGATGGCGCGCGCCGCGAGATGCCGACTCGCCAAGCTCCACCTCCTGTGATGTCCACCTTCATAGTAGGCGCGATCGACACGCTCGTGTCGGCGAAATTGATGGACGGCGACGCGGAGCGGGCGCCGGAGATGCTTCCCGGCCTCCTTCACTTCGTCGTCATGCAGTACTTCGGCGAGGACGCCGCCTGGGAAGAGATGACCGCGGCGCCGTTGGCAACCTGGCAAGCGCGCCGGGAGGCCGCTTCCCAGGGTCCGAGCGGCGGTTGAGTTTTCGCCCGGGCGGCCTCCCCAGGCCCGTTGGCGCAGCCGCGATTTGACACTTTTGGCGCTGAATTGTTACATTACCTGGCCCCAGGTGATGTAATAATGGCCCGCATGAAGCGACTGCAGATATCGATCGAGCCCGAGCTGGACGAGGCGGTCGAACGACGCGCCGAAGAAGAGGGGCTCTCGAAGGCGGAGGTGATCAGGCGTTGCGTGCGGGAACGAGTCAAACCATTGCCCCCGATCGAGGAGGACCCCTTTTTCAAGCTATGCGGCACCGTCGAGGGGGACCCAGACAGCAGCATGACCATCGACGACGTCGTCTACGGGCTTTCGCGGGACTACCCGTGATCTTTGCGGACTCGTCGTTTCTGATCGCCTATCTGATCGAGCGGGACCGACATCATGAAACCGCCGTTCGGCTCTACGAACAGTTCGCCACTAAACGGGTCGCCATCACCAATCACATCCAAGGCGAGACTTGGACTTGGTTGCGCTCCAAAGCGAGGCATGAGAAGGCCGTCGCCTTCCTCGACAGCGTTGGAAGAGGCGACGGATATATCGAGGTAAGCCGCGTCTCCGAGGAGATCGAAGACGACGCCCTCCGCTGGCTGCGCCAGCACGACGAGCGCGAGTACTCGTTCGTCGACGCGACCAGCTTCGCTTTCATGCGAGCCAAGGGGATCGAGGAGGCGCTCGCCTTCGACGGCGACTTCGCCGCCGCCGGTTTCACCGAACTGCGCCCTTAGCCGCTAGAGCGGGATGTTGCCGTGCTTGCGCTTCGGCTGCTCGACCCGCTTGCTCTGCAGCATCCGCAGCGCTCGGATCAACTTGGGGCGGGTTTGGCGCGGCTCGATGACGTCGTCGATGTAGCCGCGCTCGGCCGCCGAGTAGGGGTTGGCGAAGTGGGCTTTGTAGTCGTCGATCAGCTTCTGACGGCGCTCCTCGGGGGTCGGCGAGGAGGCGATGTCCTTGCGGTAGATGATGTTGACGGCGCCCTCAGGGCCCATCACCGCGACCTCGGCGGTCGGCCAGGCGACGTTGAAGTCCGCCAGCATGTGCTTGGAGTTCATGACGTCGTAGGCGCCGCCGTAGGCCTTGCGCGTGACGACCGTGAGCTTCGGCACCGTCGCCTCGGTGAAGGCGTAGAGCAGCTTGGCGCCGTGGCGGATGATCCCGTTCCACTCCTGATCGGTGCCGGGCAGGAAGCCGGGCACGTCGGTGAAGGTGACGATCGGGACGTTGTAGGCGTCGCAGGTGCGGACGAAGCGGGCCGCCTTCTCGGAGGCCTCGATGTCGAGCACGCCGGCGAGGTGGGCGGGCTGGTTGCCGACGATCCCGACCGGGAAGCCGTCAAGGCGCGAGAAGCCGCAGACGATGTTCTTGGCGAAGTGCTCGTGGACCTCGAAGAACTCCTCGTCGTCGACGATGCGGGCGATCACGTCGCGCATGTCGTAGGGCTTGGAAGGGTCGTCGGGAACGAGCGTGTCGAGCTCCTCGTCTTCGCGCTCCGGATCGTCGCTGGGCGCAAAACGGGGCGGCGCCTCGAGGTTGTTTGAGGGCAGGAAGCTGAGCAGGTAGCGGACGTCCTCGAGGCAGCTCTCCTCGTCCTCGGCGGCAAAGTGGGCGACGCCGGACTTGCTGTTGTGGCTCATCGCCCCACCCAGCTCCTCGAACTCGACTTCCTCGCCGGTCACCGTCTTGATCACTTCCGGGCCGGTGATGAACATGTGCGAGGTCTCCTTGACCATGAAGATGAAGTCCGTCATCGCCGGCGAGTAGACGGCGCCGCCGGCGCAGGGGCCCATGATCAGGCTGATCTGGGGAATCACGCCGGAGCACTGGACGTTGCGGACGAAGACGTCGCCGTAGGCACCGAGCGAGACCACCCCCTCCTGGATCCGGGCGCCGCCGGAATCGTTGATCCCGATCACCGGCGCCCCGACCTGGGCGGCGAGGTCCATCACCTTGCACATCTTCTCCGCCATCACCTCGCCGAGACTGCCTCCGAACACCGTGAAGTCCTGGGAAAAGACAAAAACAGTTCTTCCTTCGATCGTGCCGTGGCCGGTCACGACCGCGTCGCCCCAGGGGCGCCGCTTCTGCATCTCGAAGTCGTAGGTGCGGTGGCGGACGAAGGTGTCGAGCTCCTCGAAGGAGCCGGGATCGAGCAGTTTCTCGACCCGCTCCCGCGCCGTCATCTTGCCCTTCGAGTGCTGCTTCTCGACCGCCTCCTCGGAGGCCGAGTGGATCGCCGCCTCGCGCAGCTCGCGCAGGTAGGCGAGCTTCTCGTCGTGGGTGACCGGGTTTCTCTCGCGCATCGGGGCGCGGGAGTCTATTAAGAGCCGGCCCCGAGAATTCCGAGACCTCGGGACCGGCTCTGGGGGCTCAGAATTCGGCGCAGACGGCGTACGCCTCGACCGACCAGTTGGTCGCTCCTCCGCCGCTCTCCTCTTTGGCGACGGCGGTCCAGCCGGTCCGTTTCCCTTCGGCATTGACGGGCGTCGGCGCCGACTCCACGATCGCGATCAGAATCGTGCCGCCGACGACTTTGGCGCCGCCGCCGACAACCTGCTTGCCGGTCGGGCAGGCGGCGGTGACCGTCTTCGTCGCTTCGCTG
>DASVWY010000313.1:0-5157 GCA_036392975.1 Solirubrobacterales bacterium
CCCGTAGCCGGCGCTCGCGTAGCCGTGCCTGGGCCGCGGGCTCGGCGGCAGCTCCTGCCAGCGGCCGGCGCGCGGGTCGAAGCCGAAGGTCCGCCCGGTGAGGAACTCCTGCATGGAGCCCTCGCCGCCGGTGACGACCAGCTGCTTGCCGACCCGCTCGAGGTTGATGCCGCTGGTCCCGATCGGCAGCCGCTGCATCTCGGTCCAGCGGTCCGAACGCGGGTCGTAGCGCAGGAACTCGTTCATCTCCTCGCCGCCGTCGTAGCGGCCGCCGACGGCATAGAGGTAGCCGCCCAGCGCGGCGACGCCGAGGTGGTCCCTGCCCTCGCCGGGAATCGGCGCCACGCTCGACCAGGCGCCCCGTCTGAGGTCGTAGGCCTCGACCGTGTCCAGGGAGTCCGGGCCGTCACGGCCGCCGACGGCGTAGAGCGTGTCGCCGACGATGGCCGTCCCCAGCGCCCCGCGCGCGGTCGGCATCGGCTCCAGCTCCTGCCAGCGCTTGCGGGCGATGTCGTAGCGCCAGACGGCGTCGGAGGCGATCGAGCGGTACTCCAGCTCGTTGCCGAGGCCGCCGACGACGTAGATCGAGCCCCGGTGGGCGGCCATGCCGACGTGGTTCAGCGGCCGCGGCAGCGGCGGCAGGCTGGTGAAACGGCCGCTGCGCGGGTCGTAGCGGCGGAAGGCGGAGGTCGAGCGGCCGAAGTTGTCGACGACCGGCGTCACCACCCCGCCCACTATGTATATGGCGTCGCCTTGGCGCACCGCTCGCCCCTCCTCCAGCAACGTCGGCAGCTGTCCCTCGCGCCGCCAGGCGCCGAAGCTGCCGCGGTCGTAGACCGGCGCGCAGTAGCCCGGTTCCTTGTAGTCGATTCCCACCCATCCCTTGACCTCGCGCTCGTAGGGCAGCTCCAGGAGCGCCGACAGCGGCAGCAGGGCGATCACCCCCGCGACCAGCAGCAAGGGGATCCAGGCGGCGCCGAGCTTTCTTCGCGGTTCGGGCAAGCTAGTTCAGGTTCAAGGATTCGGCCGAGGCCATACGACCGTAGCCGGGGCAGGGGATGCCACGGAAGGCGTAGAGGCGCCCGCCGGCCACTGCCACCGCCAGTCCGTGTCGCGGTCTGCGCATGTCGGGGAGCCGCGTCCAGCGGCTGGAGCTCGGATCGTACGCGTAGGCGGCGCGGAGGACCCAGTCGCCGCCGTGGTCGCGGAGGTGGTCCTCGCCGCCTCCGACGACGAAGACTTTCCCGGCGCCAGCCACGACGCCGGGCGAGCCGACACCCGCCCGCAGCGGGGGCAGGCGGCGCCAGCGACCGCTGACCGGATCGAACTCCTCGAAGGCGGCGAGGCTGAGGTCGGACGGTCGCCGCCCGCCGGCGAAGTAGAGCTTGCCGCCGAGCGCCACGGCGCCGAAGTGATGCCGGGGGGTGGGCATGTCGGGCCCGTCCGTCCAGCTGCGGTCGTCGAAGTCGTAGATCTCCAGCGAGCGGCGCGGCTCTTCCTCGTTGCCGAACTCGAGCACGCCGCCGGCCACGTAGAGGCGGTCGCCCACCGCCGCGGCCGCGGCCGCCCCGCGGCGCAGGCGCATCGGCGGCAGCTCCTTCAGTTCTCCCGTTCGCGGCGTGAAGGACCAGACCCGGTTCGTCGCTTCGGCGCCGTCTATGTAGCCGCCGGCGACGATCACCTCGTCGCCGTGGACGGCGACCGCCGGGTGATCCAGCGCGACCGGCAGCCGGGCGACCCGGCGGTACTCACCGCCGTGAGGGTCGAAGCGGAGGATGGTGCGTTCGGCGCCGAGCGGGGTCTGACCGCCGACCAGGTAGACGTAGCGGCCGACGCGGCCGGCGCCCAGCTCGGGCCCCGAGCTCGGGGAGGACGGCTCGCGCCGCCACGATCCCGCCGGCGGGCGACCGGGAGGACGAAGGATCTTGGCGGGGTCGAAGCGGCAGGGCTCGGGCAACTCCGGATCGCCGAGGCCGAGCCAGGAGCGGACCGAGGGGCCGGGCAGCGAGGGGCCGGCTCCCGTCGCGACCAGCAGCGTCAGCGCCAGGACGACGAGCGATACGGCGAGCCCGGCGACTCCCGTGCGTTGGCTCATGCCGGATCGCCGCGTGGGGGGTTGGTCTCCGCCTCCTGGGCGCCGCGCTGCTGCTCGACGAGGCCAAGCAGGAAGCCGGCATGGGTCTCGACCCGGAAGACGCGCAGCGCCCCCGCGGCGGCGGCAATCGCCCGCAGGGCGGCTCGCACCGGCCGGTAGGCGGCGCGATGGCGGGCGAGGCGCACGAGCAGCCGCCCGGGAAGCGGGGCGCCGCGGGCGAAGAAGTCCTCGGGCAGGGGGCCGACGGCGTCCGCGTGGGTCGCGTGCACGGCGGCCCGGGTGGCGCCGGAGCTGCGCGCCGCCCGCAGGAACCCCTCGGTCGTCTTCTCGTACGTGTGCCGTGCCCGCAGCCGCCGGTCGAAGACGCCACGCAGCCCTGCCGCCCGGCAGCGCAGGCCGAGGTCGCGATCCTCGTGGTAGCCGTAGCCGTCGGGCATACCCGCGCCCGCCCGCAGCCCGACCCGCAGGCAGTCGCTGCGCCGGATCGAGACGTTGCCGGCCCAGAGCGCGGTCAGGATCGAGTCGGGATCGCGGTCGTAACGCTCGCAGGCGCCCTCGTAGTCGTGCAAGTAGAGCGCGGCGGCGAACTCGCCGCGCCGGCGCCTGGCCGGCCGCGCCACCGGCATGTAGCCGAGGACGACGAGGCCCTCGGCGTTGGCGTGATGGCGTGCGTGGCCCTCGACCAGGCCCGGCTCCGGCAGGACGTCGTCGTCCAGCATCAGGACCACCTCGCTCGTGGCCGCTTCGACCCCCGCCTGCAGCGCCAGGGTCTGGCCGGGCTCCGCGACGAACATCGGCCGCAGCCGGGGCTCCCGCTCGGCGCGTTCCTCGAGCAGCTGCAGCGATCCGTCCTCGCAGGCGTTCACCACGACGATTATCTCGGCGGCCGCCTCGGGCAGCACCGCCTCCAGGAGCTGGGGCAGCTGCTGACGGCGGTTGTGGGTGGGAATCACCACCGAGACGGTTGGAAGGTTTGCCTCGCTCACCTCAGATCCTCGAAGGTACCCACCGGCAGGCGCTTCAGCGCCTCCACCCACTCGCGGGACTGAAGTGGGCCGTACTCGTGCGGGAAGGCGGGGTGGACCATGACCTCCAGCGTCGGCGCGGCGATCGGGTCGTCGAACCCGTCGGTCGGGGGAAGGCCCTGCAGGTCCGGCCAGAAGGTCTCCACCGAGAGGAAGCGGTCGGTGGTCGTGAACCGCCGCGCGATCATCCGCGCCCGCGCCCAGCGCAGGGTGTCGGTGATCGGGTTGGGCAGGTGTTTGTCTTCGAGCGCGTTGCGGATCTTGGTCCCGGTCGGCACCGCGGGGGAGAGGAGGACGTTGGCCGCCAGGTGACAGTGATGGTGCCCGTCGAGGTGGGTGGGCATGCGCCCGTAGAGGTCGACGAAGCGCTGGAACTGGTCGGCGATCACCCGGTTGACGGCGTGGCGGGAGCTCGGGTCGTAGACCCAGCGGCGCAGCCTCAGCAGGCGCGAGTACTCGATCAGCCGGCGCTGGCGATCCCGCACCGCGGGCGGCGTCTTCGGGTCCGAGTACTCCTCGACCAGGTTGAGGTGCAGGCCGATGCCCAGCCCCGGGTGGTCCTTGGCATGGGCGGCGGCGCGGGCGGAGTCCTCCATGAAGAGCATCGCCGTGGTGCTGGTCAGACCGCCGGCGCGGTAGCAGTCTGAGATCGCCGCCGTGGTCGCCTCGTCGTAGCCCCAGTCGTCGGCGTTGACGATGATCAGCCCACGGCCGCTAGGTGACATCGGCGGGCAGCTCCTTGCCGACGAGCTGGCGCAGGTAGCGGCGGTCGGCGAAGAGGCGGCGGTGGCCGGCGATCCAGCTGCGCAGGAACGGCAGCACCCAGCGCGGGCGGCGCAGGAAAAACTTGGCGCTGGCCAGGAAGCCGAGCGTCTCGTAGGAGACGAACTTGCGCAGGCTCGGATTGGCGAACAGCGCGTCGAAGAGCAGCACGTAGATGTGCCAGCGCTGGTCGTGGGCCGCGTCCGCCATGCGGGAGGGGTCGAACGAGGTCGGCAGCTCGGGGTGGTAGCCCCGCGCATCGGGGGCGAACAGCATCTGCACCTCGTGGCGGCGCCAGAGGGCGCCGATGAAGATGTCGTCGGAGGTGACGATTCGCTCGTTCCAGGGCAGCGCCAGGCCGATGGCTCTGGGGTAGAGGAAGAAGGCGCCGGTGATGAAGTCGGGCGACTCCCCGTCGCGAGGGGGCCTGCCGTAGCCGATCGGGCGGGTCTTCACCGGCGTCGTCCAGTGGGTGCCCCAGGAGATGCTGCCGGAGACGACGCGCCTGCCGCTGCCCTCTTCGTAGCGGGCGACGATGCGGTCGATCGACTCGGGCTCCAGCTCGAGGTCGTCGTCGATGTTGATCAGCAGTTCCTCTTCGGCCACCGCGGTGCAGAAGTTGCGGGCGGCGGAGACGTTGCGGCCGTCGTGGGTCGCGAGCCTGACCCACTCGTACCGCTCGCAGACCTTGCGTACAGCCGCCCGCTCCTCCTCGGTTGGGCTGGAGTCGCAGACATAGACGGGGAAGCGCAGCCGGCGGCGGGCGGCCTCGAGCGACTCCAGGCAACTGGAGAGCTTGTCGGGCCGGCAGCGCGTCGGGATCACCACCGCCACCGATCTCGTTTCGCGCCGCGAGCCGGTCGCCGGGCTTCGATCGGACTGAACGGCCGCCATGGCGCGCATAGGGTAGCCGGGCGATCGACGACTTCGGCTGCGAAGCAGAGGCACGAGGAGCAGGTCCTCAGGCGGGCGTTGACGAGGATGCAGGGCTCACTTGCGGAACACAATCGGACGATCTAGACAAAACTTGTGAGGCGAAACGGATGAACCGGGCGATCATCGTCCACGATTTCATGGAGACCTACGGCGGCGCCGAGCGGGTCACCGCCGAGATGGCGCGCGCCTTCCCGCAGGCGCCCGTCGTCGCCCTGCTCGGCCGCCGCTCGGTGGCGGAGCGGATGGGCGTCGCCGACCGCTTCCACAGCATCCTGCCGCCGCGCCCTGGCCTGCTGCGCCACTACCGTCTGCTGACGCCCGTGCTCGGCGCGATCGCCG
>DASVWY010000314.1:0-3979 GCA_036392975.1 Solirubrobacterales bacterium
GCTGTTCCTCTACCAGGCGATCCTCACGACCCGCAAGCGGACGCAGCGGGCGGCGCGCCCCGGACCGCAGCTGGGGAAGCCGGGCGAGCTGGTCGACCGCTGGATCGAGTCGCTGCCGTTCGAGCCGACCGCCGACCAGCGGGCGGCGTTCGCTGAGATCGATGCGGACCTGGAATCGGGGCAGCCGATGCAGCGGCTGCTGATGGGCGAGGTCGGCTCCGGTAAGACCGTGGTGGCGCTGTACGCGATGCTGCGGGCGCTGGAATCGGGCTTCCAGGCGGTTCTGATGGCGCCGACCGAGACGCTGGCGGAGCAGCATGCGGCGACCCTCGATCGCCTGCTCGCGCACGAGCCGCTGCCGTTCGCGCTGCTGACCGGGGCGACGCCGGCGCCGCGGCGCCGCGAGGCGTTGGAGCGGCTGGCCACCGGTGAGCTCGGCCTCGCCGTCGGCACCCATGCATTGATCGATCCCAGGGTGGAACTGGCGCGGCTCGGGCTCTGCGTCGTCGACGAGCAGCACCGCTTCGGCGTCGAGCAGCGGCGGGCGCTGGACGCGAAGCGAGTGGAGGGGATGGCGCCCCACGTCCTCCACATGACCGCGACGCCAATCCCGCGCACGCTCTCGCTTACCGCCTACGGCGACCTCGACACGACGGCGCTGCGCGAGCTGCCCGCCGGGCGCCAGCCGATCGAGACGCGCCTGGTCGGGGCGGGCGAGCGTGCAGGCGCCTACGAGTTGATCCGCGAGCAGTTGCGGGCCGGCCGCCAGGCCTACGTCGTCTGCCCGCTGGTCGAGGAGTCCGAGAAGATGCAGGGCAAGGCGGCGGAGGTGGAGGCCGAGCGGCTGGCGGCCGGCGAGCTGAACGGCTTCGCGATCGGCGTCATCCACGGACAGATGCCCTCCGCCTGCAAGGCCGAGGCGATGGAGGCCTTCGCCTCCGGCAGCCTCGACGTCCTCGTCGCCACCACCGTAATCGAGGTCGGCGTCGACGTCGCCAACGCGACCGTGATGGTGATCGAGGGGGCCGAGCGCTACGGCGTCTCGCAGCTGCACCAGCTGCGGGGGCGGGTCGGCCGCGGCAAGCACCGCTCGTACTGCCTGCTCTTCCCCGAAGAGGGCGGCGGCATGGCGCACCGCCGCCTGAAGGCGATCGAGCGCGAGAGCGACGGCTTCAAGCTGGCCGAGGTCGACCTCAGCCTGCGCGGCGAGGGCGAGGTGCTGGGTACGCGCCAGCACGGCCTGCCGCGCTTTGCCATCGCCGAGCTTCCGGAGGAAACGCCGACCCTGGTCGCCGCCCGCGAGGAGGTGCTGGGGCTGCTGCACCGCCACGGGTCCCTGGACGTTCCCGAGCTGGGGCCGCTGCTGGAGGTCGCGCGCCGTCGCTTCGGCGCCGGCGCCGCCGACCCGATACCACTCTGAGGATGAGGGTGATCGCGGGGGAGCTGAAGGGGCGGCAGCTGGTCGCACCGCGCGGCTGGAAGGTGCGGCCCACCTCCGACCGCGTGCGCGAGGCGATCTTCTCGGCGCTCGGCGAGATCGACGGCGCCCGCGTGCTCGACCTCTACTGCGGCACCGGCGCCCTGGCGATCGAGGCGCTCTCGCGCGGCGCCGCCGAGGCCGTTCTGGTCGACCGCGACACGCGCCCGGCGCTCGGCAACGTCGAGCGCCTCGGCCTCGGCGAGCGCGCCGAGTTGGTCCGCACCGACGTTTCCCGTTGGCTCGGCGCCCGGGCCGAGGCGGAGGAGGCCGGCTTCGATCTCGTCTTCATCGACGCCCCCTATAGACTCGCCGACCGCGTGGGGCGGGAACTCGACACCCATCTCCCCGGGCTCCTCAACGAGGGGGGCCGGGCCGTTGTCGAGAGCGGCGCCCGGCGCCCTCTGGCGATCGAATCGCTGCAACGGCTGCGGCAGCGCCGCTACGGCGGCACCGACGTTTCCTTCTACGCCGCGAAAGGACGGGGCTGATGCCCGAGCGCAACGGCACCGTCGTCTGTCCGGGCAGCTACGACCCGGTCACCAACGGGCACCTCGACATCATCACCCGCGCTTCGGCGGTCTTCGAGCGAGTCGTCGTCGGCATCGTCAACAACCCGATGCGCAAGGACAAGACCCTCTTCACCGCCGAGGAGCGCAGGGGGCTGATCGAAGAGGCGACGGCGAGCCTCGGCAACGTCGAGGCGCGGATCTTCTCCAACCTCCTGGTCGAGTTTGCCCGCGAACAGGGGGCGACGGCGATCGTCAAGGGCCTGCGGGCGATTTCCGACTTCGAGTACGAGTTCGAGATGGCGCAGCTCAACCGCAAGCTCGACCCCGGGATCGAGAGCATCTACATGATCGCCTCGCCGCAGTACAGCTTCCTCTCCTCGACCGGAGTGAAGGAAATGGCGACCTTCGGCGGCGACGTTTCGGACCTGGTGCCGGGGCCGGTCGCAACCGCAATGGCGGACCGCCTGGGCGAACGGTAGGCTTCCACGGCCTGCACGCCGCCTGGGCGCGGGCTTGCAAAAAGCCGAGGAAATAACCGGTTCTTCACCGAAGATGCCCCTGACACGTAGGCTTACGCACTGCTGATGGACGTCCTGGTTCTAATAGACAAGCTCGACGACGTGGTTCACAACGCCCGGCCCGTGCCGCTCACGGACCAGGTGAGGGTGGACCGCGAGGAGATCTACGACCTCCTCGACCAGATGCGGGCGACGATCCCGGAGGAGATCAAGCAAGCCCGTTGGATCGTCAAGGAGCGCCAGGAGATGCTGGCCGAGGCCAAACGCGAGGCCGAGCGGATCGTCCGCGAGGCGCGCGAGCAGCAGGCCCGTTTGATCTCCGACGAGGAGGTCACCAAGCAGGCCGAGCGGGCCGCTGACGAGATCGTCGAGGACGCCCGCACCCGCGAGCGTGAGATCCGGCTCGGCGCCGAGGACTACGCCGACGAGATCCTCAACACGCTCGAGGTCAACTTGCAGAAGTTCCTCGCGGCCGTGCAACGCGGCCGCGACCGGCTCGCGGGACGGGACGAAGAGCAGCAGCCCGTTCCCGAGCTGGACGAGCAGGCTTAGCCAGCGCTGGCTAGTAGACCGCGCGGACGACGGCGAGATCGTCGGCCCGCCACGTCACCTCACCACCCGCCCACTCGACCAGGTTGCGGAGCTGGTCCTCCGCGAAGACGTCGCCGATCACCAGCGCTCGGGAGTGGTCCCTGACGCGGCGGACCAGCCTCTGCTTCTGCTCGTCGGTGAGGTCGTTGACGGAGAGGACCGAGATGACGAGGTCCCAGGGGCCGTCGGGGAGGGGGTCCTCCATGCGAGCCAGCTGCACGTCGTCGTAGGTCTGGCGGGCGCGGAAGACCATGTCGGGGCTGGAGTCGAGGCCGACGACCCAGGCCTCGGGGTGGGCCTCGATCAGCCGCCTCGTCGTCTCGCCGGTGCCCATTCCCAGCTCCAGCACGCGCTCGGGCGCGAAGGGGATCGCCGCGATGGCCTGGTCTTGCAGCTCGTCGTAGCGCGGCAGCTTGGCGCGGATGCGCTCCAGATACTCGTCCGGTGTCCAGTCGAAGTGACCCATCTCGTAACCTCGTCGGAGGGATGCCATCGTAAGCGGCCGGGCGGAGGAGCTCGCAATGGCCAGAACCTCATCAACCAAGATCGTCGATCTCGCGCGCCTCTCGCTTGGACACGGGCAGGGAGCGAGGCTCGACCTTCTGGTTGGCCTCGAACTCTTTGAGCTGGGTGGGCAGACCTACGAATCGGCCGAGGGGTCGGTGGAGGCGACGATCGACGTCTCCCGACCTAGCAACGGCTATGCCTTTCGTCTGCGCTTTCCGCTGCGCGTGGATGGCCCCTGCATGCGCTGTCTCGAGCCCGCTGCCGTAGAGATTGAAGTGGATGCACGTGAGGTCGATCAAGCTGGCACCGAGGACGAGGAGCTGCGCAGTCCCTACGTGGTCGAAGACGACCTCGATCTGGGTCGCTGGGCCCAT
>DASVWY010000315.1:0-5822 GCA_036392975.1 Solirubrobacterales bacterium
GACGGCGATGTTCGGCGCCCTCGGCCTGCTGGTCATGCACCTGACCGCCCGCCACGGACTGCAGGTGGTGCGGCGCCTGACCCCGGCGATCCTCGCCATCTCCTTCTTCCTGCTGCTCGCGGTGCTCGCCGTCGGCACCAACGTGAATGGGTCGAGCCGCTGGCTCGGCTCCGGCTTCCTGCAGATCCAGCCCTCCGAGGTGACCAAGGTGGCGCTGATCCTCTACGGCGCCGACATGCTGGCCCGCAAGCCGAAACGGGTGCGCTCGCTGGAAGGGATGATGCCCTTCCTGCTCGTGGTCGCCGTCGCCGCGCTGCTGATCGTCGCCGAGCCCGACCTCGGCACGACGATGGTCATCGCCTTCGCCGTCGCCGCCACCCTGGTCGCCGCCGGCGCCCGGCTTCGCGATCTGGCGCTGATCGGGGCCGCGCTCGGCTGCTTTGCCCTCTTGATGACGGCGATCGAGCCCTACCGGATGGCCCGGCTCACCGCCTTCCTCAATCCCGGCGCCGACGCCGCCGGCGCCGGCTTCCAGGCGGCGCAGGCGAAGATCGCCCTCGGCTCCGGCGGGCTCTTCGGGGTCGGGATCGGCAACGGGGTCCAGAAGGCCTTCTACCTGCCCGAGGCCCACACCGACATGATCTCGGCGGTGATCGGCGAGGAGCTGGGGCTGGTCGGGATCTTCGGCGTCGTCGGCCTTTTCTCGCTCTTCGGCTACGCCGGCTTGCAGATCGCGAAAAAAGCGAAGGACGCCTACGGGAAGCTGCTCGTCGCTGGCCTCACCTCGCTGATCCTCGTCCAGGCCACCGTCAACCTCTTCGCGGTGATGGGCATGGCGCCGCTGACCGGCGTGCCGCTGCCCTTCGTCTCCTACGGCAACAGCAGCCTCCTGACCTCGCTGTTTGCGGTGGGGCTGATCCTCAACGTCGCCCGCGGGGGGACCGCCCGCGCTGGCAAACTGCGCCTCGTCGAAGGCGGGCATTCGCCCGCGCGTGGAAGGAGCCGATCGAGCGGTGCCAGGAGTCGCAAGAGTGGTGGTGGCAGCCGGGGGAACGGCCGGCCACGTCGTGCCGGCCATGGCGGTCGCCGCCGAGCTTCGGGCTAGCGGTGCCGAGGTCTCCTTCCTCGGCACCAGAGAGAGGATCGAGGCCGAGCTGGTGCCCGCTGCCGGCTACGAGATCGACTTCCTGCGGGTGCGGGGGATCGACCGCCGCAACCCGCTGCGGGCGGCGCGCGCCGGGGTCGAGGCGCTGGGCGCTACGGCCGCCGCCCGGCGGGCGATCCGGCGCCGGGGCGCCGACGTCGTCCTCGGCGGGGGCGGTTACGTCGCCGGCCCCGCCGGCCTGGCAGCGCTGCTCAACCGCACGCCCCTGGTCCTGACCGAGGCCGACAGCCACCTCGGTCTCGCCAACCGGCTGCTGGCGCCGCGGGCGCGGCGCGTCTGCCTCGCCTTCCCGATCGCGGGGCTGGAGGGCGAGCGCTACCTGGTGACGGGGCGGCCGGTGCCGGCGCCGGTGCTCGAGGCCGACCGCGACGCGGCCAGGGATCGCTTCGGTGTCGTGGCGGATACCCGCTGCCTTCTCGTCATGGGTGGCAGCCAGGGAGCCCGCTCGATCAACGAGTGCGCGATCGCGGCCTTCGCCGAGCGCGAAGGCCGCGACTTCGACGTTGTCCATATCAGCGGCCGGCGCGACTTCGATCGGCTCGAGGAGCGGCTCGCTGCGGCGCCCCACAACCAGCGCTACACCCTGCTCGCCTATGAGCCCGATCTCGGCGACGGCCTTGCGGCCTGCGACCTGGTGCTCGGTCGCTCGGGTGGATCGATCTTCGAGGTGACGGCGACCGGTCGGCCGGCGGTCCTGGTGCCCTACCCGCACGCGGCCGCCGACCACCAGGCCGCCAACGCCGCCTGGATGGTCGAGGCGGGAGCGGCGGTGGCGATCCGTGACGCGGAGCTGACCCCGGATCGCCTCAGCGCCGAGGTCGCCGATCTGTTCGAGGACGCAGCGCGACTGCAGGCGATGACCGCGGCCTCCGCGGCACTCGCCAAGCCCGACGCCGCCCGCCAGATCGCCGACGAGGTCCTGGAGGCGGCCCGATGAGCTTCCGGTGTTCCTTTTCCTCCATATACGCGGATAAAGCGCACCGGAAGCGAGCAGGGTGGGCGGCTCGGCGGCTGCACTTCGTCGGGATCGGCGGGGCCGGGATGAGCGGCCTGGCCTTGGTCTGCAACGAGCTGGGCGCGACGGTGAGCGGCAGCGACCGCGCCGACTCCTCTTATATGGAGCGCCTGCGCGCCGCTGGGCTCGAACCGACGGTCGGTCATGACGCGGCGAACCTGCCGGACGGGGCCGAGGTAGTCGTCTCGACCGCGATCGACACCGCCAACCCGGAGCTGGCGCTGGCGCGCGAGCGCGGCCAGGATGTCCTTCACCGCGGCGAGCTGCTGGCACAGCTCTGCGCTGAGAAACGTCTGATCGCCGTGGCCGGCACTCATGGCAAGACGACGACGAGCGCGATGTTGGCCTGGGCGCTGCGGGAGCTCGGCGCGGAGCCGGCCTTCTTCGTCGGCGGCGAGGTTCCCGGCCTTGGACCGGGCGGGGCCGTCGCCAACGCCGGCTGGGGGGCGGGGGAGTGGGTCGTCGCCGAGGCCGACGAGAGCGACGCCAGTTTCCTCGAGCTGAGGCCGGAGATCGCCGTCGTCACCAACGTCGAGATGGACCACCACTCGCGCTGGGGCTCGCTCGCCGAGCTGCGGGCCGCCTTTGGCCAGTTCGCGGTCGATGCAGACCGGATCGTGGCGCCCGCGCACGACGAGGTTCACGTCGAGCCCCCGGCAGGGGCCAAAGGTGCAGGCCGCATCGAGTTCGACGCCGCCGCGCCTGGCCCGGCGGACCTGCCCCTTGCCGTGCCCGGTCGCCATAACGTCCTCAACGCTCGCGCGGCCCTGGCCGCCGCGGGTGGCGCCGGCTTCGATCTCGATGCGGTGGCTGGGGCGCTGAGGCACTTCCCCGGCGTCCATCGTCGGCTCGAGCTGAAGGGGGAGCGCGACGGCGCCCGCATATACGACGACTACGCACACCACCCGACCGAGGTGCGAGCCGCCCTCTCGGCCCTGCGCGAGCTGGAGCCGAAGCGCCTGCTAGCGGTCTTCCAACCCCATCTCTACTCGCGAACCAAGGCCTTCGCCGAGGGTTTTGGCGCCGCCCTGGCGCTGGCGGACGAGGTGACGGTGCTCGACGTCTACCCGGCTCGCGAGGAGCCCCTGGGCGAGCTGGCGGGCGTCAGTGGCCTCGCCGTCGCCCGCGCCGCCGCCGACCGCCTCGGCGGCAGGAAGGTTCGCTGGGCGCCGAGACTGGAGGCGGCCCAGGCCGCCCTCGGCTCGGCACTCGAATCGGGTGACGTGCTGGTGACGATCGGCGCCGGCGACGTCTTCAAGCTTGCCGAGGCCCTGGTTGAGGAGGGAGCATCGCGATGACGCCGCCCGCTGGAGCCGAGAAGGACTTCCCGCTGGCGCGATTGACCACGATTCGCACCGGCGGCGCCGCCGACTGGTTCGCGCGACCGAGCGACGAGGAGTCGCTGGCCGAGTTGCTCGCCTGGGCCGGTGCCGAGAGCCTCGCGATCGGGGTCGTCGGCTCGGGCTCCAACCTGCTCGTCGCCGACGACGGCTTCCGTGGGCTGGTCCTCAAGCTCGGCGGCGAGTTGGCGACCGTCGAGCGCGACGGCGAGCGCCTGCTCTGCGGCGGCGGCGCCCGCCTCCCGTCAGCCGCGGCCAAAGCGGCGGGGTGGGGTTTGGCTGGGCTCGAGTTCGGCGTCAACATCCCCGGCACCGTCGGCGGGGCGGTGAAGATGAACGCCAACGCCTACGGTGGGCAGCTCGCCCGGGTCCTCGAGTGGGTCGAGATCTGCACCCCGGCCGGGCACGACCGCCGCTCCCCCCAGCAGCTCGACTTCGCCTACCGCAGCTCCAATCTCGGGCCGCACGAGGTCGTCGCACGCGCCTCCTTCCTGCTGAGCGCCGGTGTCCCGGCCGAGATCAAGACGACGATGGCGGCGATGCGGGAGCAGCGCCACGCGGCGCAGCCTTCGGGAATCAAGACCTTTGGCTCGACCTTCAAGAACCCCGAGGACCCGGGCGCCGAGGGGCGCACCGCGGGCCAGTTGCTGGAGGCGGCCGAGTGCCGGGGCCTGGAGGTCGGGGGAGCCCGCTTCTCTCCCAAGCACGCGAACTTCGTTGAGAACGCCGGCGCCGCCACCACCGCCGACGTGCTGGAGCTGATGGCCGTGGGTCGGCGCCGGGTCCACGAGCGCTTCGGGGTCGAGCTGGAGCCCGAGGTGCAGGTGCTGGGAGAGGTGAGCTGGCCGCAGGGCTGGGAGCTATGAGGCGGCGGCGGTCCCGGCGCTCGCGCCTCGCCGGCCTCGGCCGCTGGCCGGCGACCCTGCTTGCGCTCACGACCGTCGCCGTGCTCGCCTATCTGTTCCTGCTCCCGGAGAGCAGGGCGGCGCCCCACCTCGTATTGCCCAAGGCGACGGCGACGATCGGCAGCGGCGAGGAAGCGGTTCCGGTCGGTCCTAACGGCGAGATCCTCACCTGGCTGACGTTGCCCGACGGGGTCCAGCTGCCGCGCCTGCCGCTGACGACTCTCCCCGCGAAGCCGCGGCTCGGCGGACCGTTGCTGGAGCAGGCGCGCGTTCTCGGCGCGGCCCCGGCGGCGCTTCGCCCGTACCTCGCAAGCAGCTACCACGGCGAAAGCGGGGTCGACGTCGAGCTGCGCTCGGGGATCGAACTGCGTTTTGGCGACGCATCGCGGGTGGCGGAAAAGTGGGAAGCGGCCGCGGCGGTCCTCGCCGACCCCTCGATCACCGCGCTCGATTATGTCAACCTGCACGCTCCCCGCCGGCCGACCGTGGGCGGCTCTGGGCATACGCTTCCGCCTCTGCCCTGAACCCTCGACCACAGGGTTAGAATGACCGAAGTCTCAAGTAAGCCTTGAGACATCTCGCTTGCAGGATGGCTCCCGGGCGTTTGACAGAGCGGCGCGAATGCCCTACGTTGAGCGCAATTTCCGTGCTTCGGCGCAGGCTCCCAACACTCAAGCCTCACTGAAGCGTCGGACGGAATAAAGGCTCAACTCAAACGCCAGACCCCTCAGGGGCGGCGAGCTGGAGAAGATCGGGAGATGGAATCGACTTACCTGGCGGTGATCAAGGTCGTCGGCGCGGGCGGCGGCGGTACCAACGCGGTCAGCCGCATGGTCGACGCCGGCATCCGCGGCGTCGAGTTCGTGGCCGTCAACACCGACGCCCAGGCGCTGCAGGCCTGCGACGCCGACATCAAGCTCTCGATCGGCCAGGAGCTGACCCGCGGCCTCGGCGCCGGCGGCAACCCGGAGGTTGGGGCTGGCGCCGCGGCGGAGAGCCGCGACGAGATCAAGGAGGCGCTGAAGGGCGCCGACATGGTCTTCGTCACCGCCGGCGAGGGCGGCGGCACCGGCACCGGCTCGGCCCCGGTGATCGCCGAGATCGCCAAGGAAGAGATCGGGGCCCTGACCGTGGGCGCCGTCACCAAGCCCTTCGAGTTCGAGGGCAAGCGGCGGATGCAGCAGGCGCTCGAGGGGATCGAGAAGCTGCGCAACAACGTCGACACCCTGATCATCGTCCCGAACGAGAAGCTGTTGCAGGCGGTCGAGCGGCGGACCAGCGTGCTGGAGGCCTTCCGCCAGGCCGACGACATCCTGCGCCAGGGTGTCCAGGGCATCACCGACCTGATCACGATCCCGGGGCTGATCAACCTCGACTTCGCCGACGTGCGGACGATC